>JBHIER010000221.1:0-6057 GCA_046760705.1 bacterium | reverse complement strand
GGTTCGGAATGAAAGGTGGCCACAAAACTGCACAAAAGGACACAAAATTTAGGGTGTCATTCTGACGGAGGTCAGAATCTCTCGGAGCGGTTCGGTCTCTGGATTGCATCCTCCGATTTGATCGGAGAATCGAGTCGGGCAATCCCAGGAGGGGTTGTCATCATCCGGCCCCTCTGTCTCATCATACGGCTTGACCGGATGATCCATGGGGTTCGAGGTGCCTCTTTCTGAACCAGCGTCCATGCTCCCCATGATGTGGGGCCAGAGTGTAGGAGAGGGCCATTTCTCCCCACTGCTTCTGTCGCATCAGATGATACTCTGCCCCCTCCTGTCTATTACCTCTTACACATAATCTGGGTTTATGTCTTCTGCTCACCTTTGTCTTTCTTGTATTTTTTGACGAACTCCTCTTCAAAATCGTAGCCGTTCTTAAAGTCATCGATGCTATCTGTCTCCGTCTTCCCCATGAGCCCGGCATCGACCAGATCGAACACGATCCGTCCGAAATCCTCGGTCTTGGTCACACCCCAATATTGGAAGACAGTTTTGGTCATGGGGCCGTACTCTGACCTCCCGTATTCGCTGATGCCCTGTAGGAGCTCTTGACCGGTGACGTGCCGGTGTACCTTCAACTTGCGGAGGGTGTAATCCAACGCTCCGAAGACAAAGAGATACGCCTCCTTCTTATACTTGCCGTTCTTCTCCGCAAGATGCTCTATGATTTCCAATGTCTCTTTAGTCTGCTCCATCGGTTCCTCCCAGCACAAGAGTTTTCAGATAAATTTATGTTGCCACAACCACTTTGTCAAGGCCGCTGTTTTTGACCTCGTACAAAGCTCTGTCAGCTCTGTTGATGAGATCCTCTTTGCTCGATACTTGTGAATGGGGATAAGTCGATCATGACGGCCACATAGTCGGACACGATGTTGAGCAGTTGGAAGGTACAGGAATGGGCCCCTTGCTTTATGGCGGCCATGGCCGGTGCCACCGTCGCCTCTCCGGTGACAATGATCACCTCCGTCAGGGGGTGGCCGCTTTTGGCCCGTCTCATTACCTCCAGACCGCAATATCCATTCAACATGTTGTCCGTGATGATGACACCGAATTCTTGACTCTCAAGCTGGCGAAAGGCCCGTTGTACATCCTCCTCGACCCTGACCTCGAAACCCAAGTTTTGGATGAGTTCGCTGAGAATGGTTTGAGAGTCAGGATCCTGGTCGATGACTGAGATTCGGACACTTTCCTTGTCGACAAGGACTTTTGTCACCTCCTTCACCTCAATCACTTTCACGCTTCCCCTCAACTCCTACCTTTAGCAGAATATGCACATTATAATCATCGCAAAATACATGCCATTATCCTCCTCACGAAGGACGATCCGGTACTGCAGTCCCATTTTCAACTCAGCGTGCCCTTTAGACCGTCTCGTCTCAACCACAGTTCTTGACAGAAAGTGGGCCCTCCCATCGAGGGCTTGCAAAATACGACATCAAAATGCGGTTATCTTTCGACCAGCTCGATGAGGACACCGTGGGTATTGTCCGGCCGCAAAAAGGCGATCTTGCGGCCGTGCCTGACCACCCTGGGCTTCCGGTCGATCAGTTCCACACCTTTACCCTCCAGCTCTCTGAGGGCTGAGTTGATGTCGTCCACCTCGAAACAGACGTGCTGGATCCCTTCCCCCCGGTTCTCAATAAATTTGGTGATGGCGGAGCTGTCACTGGTGCCCTCAAGGAGCTCGATCTGGACATCTCCTAGCCTGAGGTCGGCCAGCCTCACCTCGTATTCGTCCACGGTCTCCTCGTTCAACACGGTGAGACCGAAAATGTCGGAGAAAAGATCCAGAGCCTTCTCAAGGTCCCTCACGGCAATGCCGATATGAGCGATCTTTTTGAACATAGCTTCTCCTCTCTCTTCCTACTGTTTCCCGGGGCTGTATTCTCCAAAGACCGTTCTCAAGACGTCGGAAATCTCGCCGACGGTGGCATAGCCTTCAACACATTTCAGAATCGAAGGAATCAGGTTGGCTTTTCCTTCAGCCTCTTTCCGCAGGCTCTCCAGCAGTATCCTCACCCTGCCGTTGTCCCTCCTCTTTTTGAGCTCGGCGAGGCGCCTGATCTGGTTTGTCCGGGCTTTCGGGTCCACGGTGAGCAGCCGCTCCGGCTCCTTCTCTTCGGTGGTAAAGGCGTTCACCCCGACGATGGTCCGCTCTCTGTTTTCTACCTCCTTCTGGTAACGGTAAGCACTCCGATGAATCTCCCCTTGAATGTATCCTTGTTCAATTGCTTTCAGCGCGCCTCCCAGACCGTCGATCATCCCAAGGTATTCAACGATCCTTTTCTCTATGGTATTGGTGAGGGTTTCGACGTAATAGGATCCGGCCAAAGGATCTACGGTGTCGGGCACGCCGCTCTCGTAGGCGATGATCTGCTGGGTGCGCAGGGCGATCTGGGCCGACGCCTCTGTGGGCAGGGCCAGAGCTTCGTCTCGGGAGTTGGTGTGAAGAGACTGCGTCCCCCCTAAGACGGCGGCCAGGGCCTGCAAGGTTACTCTGACGACATTGTTGTCCGGTTGTTGGGCCGTAAGTGTGCTCCCGGCCGTCTGCACATGGTACCTCAGCTTGCACGATTTCGGATCTTTGGCACCGAATCGGTCCTTCATGATCCGAGCCCACAGCCGCCGCGCCGCTCGAAATTTTGCGATCTCCTCGAAAAAATCGCTGTGGGCGTTGAAGAAGAAAGAAAGCCTGGGAGCAAAGTCGTCAACATTCAGTCCTCCATCGACAGCGGCCTCCACATAGGCGGTGGCATTGGCAAACGTGAAAGCTATCTCCTGGACCGCCGTTGCCCCTGCCTCCCGAATGTGATAGCCGCTGATGCTGATGGGGTTCCATTTGGGCAGGTGCTCGCTGCAATATGCGATGACGTCGGTCACCAGGCGCATCGAGGGCTGAACAGGATAGATGTGCGTGCCGCGGGCAATATACTCCTTCAAAATGTCGTTCTGAACCGTACCGGACACATCTGTTAAAGAGACCTTTTGCCTCTTCGCTAAGGCCACGTACATGGCCAGCAAGATGGGTGCTGTGGCATTGATGGTCATTGAGGCGCTCACTTTATCCAGGGGTATACCTTCAAACAACCGTTCCATATCCTCTAAACTATCAACGGCTACCCCTGTTTTCCCTACCTCTCCTTCAGCTAAAGGATGATCGGAGTCATAGCCCATCTGAGTGGGGAGATCAAAGGCCACCGACAGACCCGTCTGCCCGTGATCCAGGAGATAGTGATACCTCAGGTTCGTCTCTTCAGCGGTCCCGTAACCGGCATACTGGCGCATAGTCCACAGCCGCCCTCGATACATGGTCGGCTGCACCCCCCGGGTAAAGGGATACTCGCCTGGCAATCCGAGGTCGGCCTCGTAGTCCAGACCCTCAATGTCCTCCGGTGTATATAGCCTCCGGATCGGAATCCCTGAGGAAGTTAAGAAATCGGCTTTCCGCTCAGAGTTCATGACTCAAAATCCAAAATCCAAAGCCCAAAATCCAAAATCCAAAACTCAAAACCTGTTACTCTCAACTCATCATTCAATAACCACCAACAACTGCTCCCTTTCCACCGTAGCCCCTTTTCGGACCCGAACCTCCTTTATCACACCATCAATCGGAGATTTCAGCTCATTTTCCATCTTCATGGCCTCAATAATGACCAGCCCTGCTCCCTTGGCAACGGTATCACCCTCCTTCACTTCGACCTCGACAACCAACCCCGGCATGGGAGCCCTAACCATCTCTGCCCCCACCCTCCTGTCCTCCTCCTTGACGACACCCCACAATCTCCTCTCTCGTTCACCCTCAACGGTTATGCGGTATGATTTTCCTCCCAAATGGACCGAGTACTCTCCCCTGTTTTCCTCAATGGTCAACTGGTAAGACATGTTGTTGACTAGCAGCGAATAATCATCCGTATCTCCCAACCGGATAAAATCGACATCGCGGGGCTGGCCGTTCAACTGCACCCACAACCTCCCCTCCTTCTCCTCCACGTCGATCTCAAAGTTCTGCTCGTCCAATAGGGCGAAATATTTCAATTGGTCATTACCTCGCATTATTTCATTAAATTAAAAGTAGATAGCCACAAAACTTGTCCCTGCGAATGCAGGGATCCACAAAATGACACAAATCTCCTCCTACCGGGTCCGTGGTTTCAGCGCCACTGATGAAGCCCCATTCTTCTCCCCTCAATTTTCCAAGGGCTCGGCACCGCCCCTCTTGGCGGAGTCGTCATCACGGCGGCCTTTTTTCTGGCCCCGTGCGCAACAAGGACCGCTGCCAGAGCTGCGATTTCAGTCCCATCTTTTTCGGGGGTCCATTTTTTATCCCCCATCTCTTTTTCGATGAAGTGGGTATCGAAATTTCCATCGATAAAATTTTCGTTCTCCATCACCTTCAAACTGAAAGGAAGAGTCGTCTTAATTCCGATTACCTGATACTCCTTTAAAGCCCGCTGCATCCGGGCTATAGCCTCGGTTCTATCCCTGCCCCAGACGACCAATTTAGAGATGAGGGGGTCATAATAGAGGGAAACCTCGCAACCCTCATACATGCCACCGTCGTCGCGAATGCCGGGACCGCTGGGCAGTTGAAGATATTTGATCGTCCCCGTGGAAGGGTAAAAGTTGTTGTCCGGGTCCTCGGCGTAGATACGACACTCGATGGCAGATCCGTTCAATCTTATCTCCTCTTGCTTATAACTCAATCTCTCTCCGGCAGCGATTCGGATCTGCTCCTTGACCAGGTCGATGTTGGTGACCAGTTCCGTCACCGGGTGTTCCACTTGTAAACGTGTATTCATTTCCAGAAAGTAGAAGTTCCGGTGGTTGTCAAAGAGAAATTCAACGGTTCCGGCGTTAGTGTATCCTGCAGCTTTGGCCGCATTGACTGCAGTTTGCCCCATCTCTGCCCTCAAATCCTCGTCTAAAACGGTGGAAGGTGCTTCTTCGATCACTTTCTGATGGCGTCGCTGTATGGAACATTCTCGCTCGCCCAGATGAACGACATTACCGTACTTGTCGGCTAAGATCTGGAACTCAATGTGTCTGGGTTCGGTCAGGTACTTTTCGACATAAATCCTGGCATCGCCGAAGGCCGATTCGGCTTCAGAGCTGGCCCCCCTCATAGCCGTGGCCAGCTCTTCCTCGCCCCGGACTATCCGCATCCCCTTGCCCCCACCGCCGAGAGCAGCTTTGATCATGATGGGAAAGCCGATCTTACGGGCAATGGCTTTGACCTCGTCGATGTCTGTAACCTCTACCTCTGTGCCAGGAATGATCGGCACACCGGCTCTGGTCATCATCCGGCGGGCTACAGTCTTATCACCCATTGCTTTCAACGCCGTGCTGGTGGGACCGATAAAGACGATCCCGGCCTCTTCGCAGACCTGAGCAAACTTGTCATTCTCTGCCAGAAATCCATAACCAGGATGAATAGCCTCGGCCCCCGCCTTTTTGGCCGCCTCAATAATCTTATCGATCCTCAAATAACTTTCCCTGGCCGGGGCCGGGCCGATGGGGTAAGCTTCGTCGGCGAAGCGGACATGGAGGGAGTTTCGGTCGATCTCCGAGTAGACCGTCGCCGCCCGAAGGTCCATCTCCTTGCAGGCTCGTATGACCCGAACAGCAATCTCACCCCGATTGGCTATGAGTATTTTTGAAAACATGAGCTTATAGTATGCGATACCCGTTCTCTTGGACATCGCATTTGCCATACCGTATTTGTTTCACTCGTCTAAAGCTCAACATATGATATGCGTCCAGAATTTAATCTCCAAGAGTCTCATTGACAATCGCAACCACATCGAGAACATTCACCATTGTGTCGCTGTTGAAATCCGCACGCCACAATTCACACTGACCAGATTCTTTTGTTCCGATTATGATCTGTACGCAGAGCAATACATCCTCCACATTAATGGAACCATCGTCATTAACATCCCCCTTATGTCCACACCAGCTCATATTGCCAAAGGAGTATATACTCAGAGAGGCTTCGTCGGACAA
>JBHIER010000220.1:0-6064 GCA_046760705.1 bacterium | reverse complement strand
AGTGTAGGGCTTTATGCCCGTAAGGTAGTGGAGGGCCCGTAAGAAGGGCACCGAATTACGACCACAAGGGGCTACACTACAGTGATAAAGGCACGTAGTGTAGGGCCTTGTGCCCGTAAGCCCGGAGGCAAGGGGCAGGAAATCACGCCCATAAAGGGCTACACCATATTTCCATGATTATATTACTGGCACAGGCTTTAGCCTGTGAACAGATAGTAAAAATCAAAATCATTATGAGGACCCTTATCAAAGTCATAGCCAAAGTCGCGCCTATTCCAATTCTCTTAGCCATATCCTGTAGCCCCAGGTCTTTCATCGAGACACCCTCCACCTCTTCGGCAGTCTGGTCCATGTTTCGAGGGGGTCCGCAGCGCACCGGGTTCGCGCCGGTGACAACTGCTGCCCCTTGTTCTTTGCTGTGGAAGTACAAAACTGGGGGAGCCATCGTCTCGTCACCGGTCATCGCTCGTGGGCTCGTGTACGTCGCCTCCTGGGACAAGAGAATCCATGTCCTGAGCCCTCTCACCGGGAAAAGGGTCGGCCGCCTCCGTCTGAAGAGCAGCATCTCCTCATCGCCGGCCGTCTTTGATGGAATGCTCTACGTGGGATGCGAGTACAGGGACAACCACCTTTATGCTATCGACGCAGCCACGGGACGGGTCCAGTGGCGGGTGAGAGTCTGGGACATCTTCTCCTCCCCTGTGGTCGCCGCTGGAAGGCTCTTCTTCGGTTCAGGTGACGGGCTGTTGTACGCCGTGACCGCAGATTCAGGCCGGGTTCTCTGGACCTTCAAGGCCGGTGGACCGGTCCGATCCTCGCCCGCTATCGGTAACGACCTGGTCTGCTTCGGCTCCATGGATCGCCGGGTCTATGCGCTCCACGCCGCCACTGGGAAAGTGGCCTGGGAATATGAGACCCGCGGCTCAGTCGACTCCTCACCGGCGATCAAAGGAAGCAGCCTGTACATCGGCTCCTCCGACAGCGCCCTGTATGCCCTCGACCTCTCCACAGGTGAGCTCAAGTGGACCTTCCAAACGAACGGTCCGATCCACTCCTCTCCGGCCTCAGATGAGACCACCTGTTACGTCGGATCCTATGATGGTACTCTTTACGCCCTCAATGCTGAGACAGGACATCCATTATGGAAGTGGAAGACTGACACTATTATCCATTCATCGCCTGCCGTGAGCCGTAACGCCATTTTTGTCGGTGCTCACAACGGCTATCTTTACATGCTCGACAAAGGGAGCGGCGCACTGCTCTGGAGCGATAAGACGGATGGCAGCATCTCCTCCTCGCCGGCCCTATCATCGGTGGGGGTTTACGTGGGCAGCGAGGACGGACACCTGTACGCTTTCGGATTCAGAGGGGCGGTAGAGGAGTAGGGGGATACTGGAGTGTTGGTGATCGGTCTGAGGCTCAGGAGCGCGCGGCGAACGCGGCCACTGGAGCGATCGGAAACTACTTACCAAAGCAACTTCACAGGATACTTCGCAAATATCGGATCGCTGCTCACCAAGGTGGCACCTTCGGCATTTGCTTGAGCAATCAGCAGCCGGTCAAAGCGACCTTTGTGGTGGGCAGGCAAATCCTGCAGAGCCAAAACGTGCCCAAGTATAATGGGGAGAACTTCGATATTGTTTGTCTGCTGTTGGCTTTCAACCAATTCTGCCAAAGGTAGTTTGAGTTTCAACTTGCCGAATTGGAGCTTGATTTGCATTCCCCACAGGCTTGCGACGCTCAGTAGTCCAATGTTCGTCCGATCTTGACACAAAGCCAGGACTTGCGATGAGAGTTTAGCTGGTTTGCTATCCCACCAGATGAACGCGTGGGTATCCAACAGTAGCTTCATTTGTCTCCCATCCAGAATTCCTCGGATAACGGTTCATCGAAATCATCGCTAGTCCAAATTGCCCCACGGTGTAATCCGGCCACACGAAGCGTAATCGGCAGGGCGATGGGCACTAAGCGGGCAACCGGCATGCTGCCTTCGGTAAGGACAATCTCTGTACCGCTGCTTACGATAGACAACAAATCCTTCAACTGCCTCTGTGCTTCACCCACCTCAACCGTTTTCGGTAACATCTTTGGTTCCCCCAATCTACCAACTCTCCATTCTGATGTCACCTCCTGCAGAGAAGCGCCGCTAACGTAAGCTTCACTGTAACAATGTACTTGCAATAATCAATGATGTCAGGTAAAATCTTCATTGATCTGCGGAAAATGAGGTGCTTTTCCATTCCATTATGCTTCCCCTCTAATTATGGATCACTGGCCATACTCTCTGAGCCCCCTGGGTGCTGTTGGAGTGTTGGATTTTGGATTTTGGATTTTGGATTTCACCCCGGTGGTCGCAGGCCGTATTTGTCCATCTTTCGGTAGAGGTTGGACCGTTGCATCTTCAGTTCCTGGGCGGTCTGTGAGATGTTCCAGTTGTTGGCCTTGAGCCGCTGCTCTAAGAAGAGTCTCTCCGCTTGCTCCTTGAAATCCTGAAAGGTCTCGGCTTCGGCCACAAGATCGCTCGGCCGCCCTTCTTTTCTCCCAATGACGCTCTCCACATCGGCCTCACCGATAGTCTCTCCGGCCGAGAGGATCACCATCCGTTCGATGGCGTTTCGCAGTTCTCGGACATTGCCCGGCCAGTGGTATCTCTGCAGCATCTGGAGGGCACCGGCCCCAATCTCCTTGTGGGGGACGTTGTTCTGCGCGCAGGCTTCCTGAAGGAAGTGGTCCACTAAGAGGGGAATGTCCTCAGGTCGCTCTCGCAAAGGCGGCAGGAAGATGGGCACCACATTCAACCGGTAATAGAGATCCTCCCGGAACCTGTTCTGTCGCGTCTGCTCTAAAAGGTTCTTGTTTGTGGCCGCCAGGACCCGGACATCGATCCGGACGGTTTCGGATCCGCCGATCCGTTGCAGTCGGTTCTCCTCTAAGACCCGGAGGACCTTGGCCTGGGCGGCCAGGCTCATATCTCCGATCTCATCGAGGAAGAGGGTTCCGCCGTCGGCCAGCTCGAACTTTCCGATTCTCCGGTCGACGGCCCCGGTGAAGGCCCCCTTCTCGTGGCCGAAGAGTTCGCTTTCGATCAACTCCTCAGGGATAGCGGCGCAGTTGACTTCGATAAAAGGCCCATCTCTCCTGGGACTGTGCTCATGGATCGCCCTGGCCACCAGTTCCTTTCCGGTGCCGTTTTCGCCCACGATCAGAATCCGGGCCTGGGTCGGCCCCACCTTGCGAATCGTATCGAGGATCTTCTGAACCTGTTTGCTCCGCCCGAGAATCCGCTCATCTGTGAAGATCCGTTTGCGCAGACCGATGTTCTCCTCGGTCAGCCTTTTTTGGGCCAGGCCGTTGCGGACAGTCAGTAGCAGCCGGTCGCGGTCCAGGGGCTTCTCCAAGAAATCGAAGGCCCCCAGCTTCGTCGCCTCCACCGCCGTGGAGATCGTCCCGTGGCCTGAGATGATGACCACCACCAGTTGCCGATCGCGCCGCTTGATCTCCTGCAACACCTCCAGCCCATCCATCCCTGGCATCTTGATATCCAAGAGCACCAGATCGACCATGTCCCCATCGAGAACCGCCAGAGCCTCCCTCCCATCCGCGGCCAGGACCACCTGGTACTTCTCATACTCCAGTATGATCTTCAGCGAATCCCGGATACTTTTCTCGTCGTCAACGACCAAAATCTTTTTCATCTTTCATATTGCCACAAGACACGAAGATTGCGAAATACTTCATTATAGAATAGATCCTCTTGAATTTTGTGGCCTTTTGTGAAATTTTGTGGCCAAAAAATTTTTGTGGCCACTACATCCACAAATGTCGGTCCAGGCTTCGATATTGGATGGCCTCGCTGATGTGTTCGGGTTGAATATCGGTGACCCCTTCCAGGTCGGCGATTGTTCTTGAGACCTTCAAGATGCGGTCGTAGGCTCTGGCGCTCAGACCGAGTCGGGTGATAGCCATCCGCAGCAGATCGTCCCCCTTCTCATCGATCTGGCAGTAGGTTCGGATATCCTTGGCTTGCATGTGGGCATTGGAGTACATCCGCTCCCGATCTTTGAATCGCTCCAGTTGGATATGTCGAGCCTGGTTGACCCGTTTGCGGATCACGTCTGAGTCCTCGCCTGTCGGTTCACCTGAAAGCTCCTTATATCGCACAGGAGGTACTTCGATGTGGATATCGATCCGATCTAAGAGCGGTCCTGAGATTTTGGACATGTACCGTTGTATCTGCATGGGTGTGCAGGTACATTCGCTGGTCGGATCGGACAGATATCCGCAGGGGCAGGGGTTCATGGCGGCCACCAGGAGGAAAGAGGCGGGGTACGTCAAAGAGAAGGCGGCCCGGGAGATGGTCACCTTGTTGTCCTCCATCGGTTGGCGCATCACTTCTAAGACGTTTCGTTTGAACTCCGGCAGTTCGTCCAGAAAGAGCACCCCGTGTTGGGCCAGGCTCACCTCCCCCGGCTTGGGGATATGGCCGCCGCCGATCAGTCCGGCATCGCTGATGGTGTGATGGGGAGCTCGAAACGGCCGGGTGGCCACCAGGGCCTGGTCCGGTTCCAGGAGCCCGGCCACGCTGTGTATTTTGGTCGTCTCCAGGGCCTCCTCTAAGGTCATGTCCGGCAGAATGGTGGGGACGCGCCGGGCCAGCATCGTCTTGCCGGTCCCCGGCGGCCCGAGGAGAATGACGTTGTGCCCACCGGCTGCGGCCACCTCCAGAGCTCGCTTCACGTGCTCCTGGCCCTTCACATCGGAGAAATTGAACTCGTACTGCGAACTGGAGTGAAAGAGCTCCTTCAGATCGACCTGAAAGGGTTCGATCGCCTGCTCCCTGTTCAGGAATTTGACAGCTTCCTGGAGGGTCTCGACCGGGTAGGCGTTGATCCCCTCCACGATGGCCGCCTCCCTGACGTTCTCCTTGGGTAAGATGACCCCTTCGAGGCCCTGCTTTCGGGCGCTGAACGCCATGGGGAGCGCACCCCGGACAGGCCGCAGTCCCCCGTCCAGGGAGAGTTCCCCTAAAATGACGCACTCCTTGAGCCGCTTGGTGCTGACCTGTCCGATGGCCGTCAAAATGCCGATAGCCATGGGCAGATCAAAAGCTGTGCCCTCCTTTCGGATGTCGGCCGGAGCAAGGTTGACAGTGATCTTCTTCAAGGGAAACAGAAATCCCGAGTTCTTAATGGCCGCCGTCACCCGCTCCTTGCTCTCCTTGACCGCTCCGTCGGGCAGACCGACAGTGGAGAAGGAGGGGAGCCCCCGCACAATGTCCGCCTCCACCTCGACGATGTAGGCATCGATCCCTAAAACCGCACTGCTTAAAACGTGAGCAATCATTCGTCCGTTAAACCGGTGGTCGGTTAAATCGTCAGACCGTTTTTCTTAGATTATAGCAGTTTTTTCCCGAAAAGGCAAGCAAAATTCTCAAGGAAAGATAAAAAAGGTGCCGGAGCTTTATCGGCTTCGACGGCCCTCAACTCAAAACCAGAAAACAAAGTTCACTCGATTTTCCGATCACCTCTCTTCTCACATCTGTCAGCATCCCACCCAATTTTCTTGAATTATTATGGGGTTTTTCGTAGGATGGCAATCATGCCCCTCTGGGCGAAAATTCGCTTGACAAATTGGTGAAGTCGTTGTTAATTATGCCCGGTTTACGGAGTGCGCCCCGTAGAGAGGGCGCGTGAAGAATATGGCTATAAACGAAGTCATTTGGAAAGAGAAATTTGTCAAAAAAATCGAGAGTAAACACAAGGTGACCACATTTGAGGTGGAAGAAATTTTACACGGCAAAAGGAGATATCCAAGGTGAAAATGTCTATTTAGCATTGGGACAAACCAATGCAGGACGGTATCTTGCTGTGTTCTTCATTTTGAAAAAGAATGGTAGTGTACTACCCATTAGTGCACGGGATATGGACAACAAGGAAAGGAGGCTGTATGAACGCAAATAAGAGAAAAGATGCGATTCCAGATCATTTTAGGAGTGAAGAAGAAGCGGGCGAGTTTTGGGATACTCACTCTGCTGTTGATTACTGGGACGAAATGGAAGAAGTAG
>JBHIER010000219.1:0-6079 GCA_046760705.1 bacterium | reverse complement strand
ACAGTCGACAACTTGAAGCCACCGCATTTAGGCGGTTGGAGCCTTCACTGTGAAGGACACATATGCTTACCCTCGGGGATAAGCTTCTTATTGGAGCGCTCTTGGCCATTGGTTTATTCAGTCTCCTCATGTATCCGGGAGTGCGGTCTCAAGGGGCGTATGCAGTAGTTGAGTCTGAGGGCAACTCGATTTGCCGTCTCGATTTTTCGCAGGACCAGGAGGTACTGGTCATGGGGCCGCTGGGCGAGACTGTGGTGGAGGTGAGGGACGGGCGGGTTCGGGTGAAACGTTCCCCCTGCCCTCACAGTATATGTGTCCAGAGGGGGTTCAGAGACAGAGATGGAGATGTGATCGCCTGTATTCCGAACAAGGTGGTCGTGCAGGTGATGAGAGGGGAGAGGGGGGAAGGGGTGGATGGAGTCACCCGGTAGAGGGAGGAAGGAAGACGGTGGATACCAGGAAGATAGTCCGCTTAGCTCTTCTTGTGGCGATGGGGCTGGCCCTCTTTGTCTTTGAAAGCACGATCCCGAGGCCGTTGCCCTGGTTGCGATTGGGCCTGGCCAATGTGGCCACACTGATGGCCCTCTCTCTGTTCGGAACAAAAGAGGCCTTTGTCGTGGCGATGATGCGACCGGTTCTGGGTTCACTGATTGGCGGAGCCTTTCTCAATCCCTCTTTTCTGTTTTCCCTTTTGGGGAGTCTGGTGAGCGCTGGTATCATGGCCTTTGTATTCAATTTTTTTAAGGGAGTCTTCAGCGTTGTGGGCGTCAGTATTTGGGGAGCCCTCGCCCACAACCTCGCTCAGCTTGCTCTGGCGATCTCCCTCTTTGTTCATCGGTGGGAGCTTTTCTATCTGCTGCCTCTGTTTCTTCTGTCCACCGTTGTCACAGGGTTTTCTACCGGTGTACTCGTCTTTCTCCTTCTGCAGCGCACCTCGCGGACTCCCCTGGCTTAATTCTTCCTCTCGTCTCAGGATCTCCGATTTCGGAATCCTTGTCCCTGTGGATACAGGGATCTTCAGGAGATTCCTGCATTCGCAGGAATGACAGGTGGGAATGAGATTCCGGCACAAAAACACGCCTGCCTGTGGCAGACAGGCCTGAATGAGAGATCCGGACAGACACTATTTATTATACCTGTCATTCCGGTTCCGACGATAGGAGGATACCGGAATCTCCTCAATGAACATGAATGCGGAAATTCCGGCATTGGGCTCCGCTTGAGCCGGATGACAGTGCATAGCCGAATAGTTACAGATAATTTAGGTTGACAAAAAAGGATTTTTGTGTTATTTTGCTATTTTGGCAATATTAACAACAATACTGTGGAGGAGCTACATGAAAAAAAGAGAAGAGTTGGCAACTCGCTACGATCCGAAAAGTGTTGAAGAGAGATGGTACACCTTCTGGGAGGAGCAAGGCTTCTTCCATGCTGAGGTGGGGGCCGATAAGGAACCGTTCTCCGTGGTCATTCCTCCCCCAAACGTGACCGGCAGTTTGACTATGGGGCACGTGATGGATAATACTCCCCAGGACATTGTTGTGCGCTGGCGGAGGATGCAGGGCCTCGAAACTCTGTGGGTACCCGGAACCGATCATGCGGGCATCGCCACCCAAAACGTGGTCGAAAAACAACTGTCCGAAGAGGGGCTGACCAGGCACGATTTGGGTCGCGATCAGTTTCTCAAGCGCGTGTGGGCGTGGAAGGAGAACTATGGTGGACAGATCATCAATCAATTGAAGCGGTTGGGCTGTTCCTGCGATTGGCAGCGGGAGCGGTTCACTATGGATGAGGGGCTGTCGGCAGCTGTCCAGGAGGCTTTTGTACGCCTGTATGAGAAGCGACTCATCTATAGGGGCAAGTATATTATCAATTGGTGTCCTCGCTGTCAGACGGCCCTCTCCGATGAGGAGGTGGAGCACAAGGAGTTGGGTGGACACCTGTGGTACATCAGGTATCCGGTCAAGGAGAGTGACCAGTACGTCGTCGTCGCCACGACCCGACCTGAAACCATGCTGGGCGACACGGCCGTGGCTGTCAATCCCAAAGACGAACGGTACCAACACCTTCTGGGCCGTACCGTCGTTCTCCCGGTGGTGAACAGGGAGGTTCCGGTGATCGGTGACGATTTTGTCGATCCGGAGTTCGGGACAGGTATTGTGAAAGTGACGCCGGCCCACGATCCCAACGATTTTGAGATGGGCCAGAGACACCACTTGGAGACAGTGGTAGTCATGAACGGGGATGGAACGATGAACGAGAATGCCGGGGCGCGATACGATGGCATGGACCGTCTTGCCTGCCGGGATCTGCTGGTCGAGGATCTGCAGAAGCAGAACCTGCTGGAGAAGATTGAGCCCCACATCCATTCCGTCGGCCACTGCTACCGCTGTCAGACCATGATTGAACCGTATCTCTCCGATCAATGGTTCGTCAGGATGAGGCCTTTGGCAGAGCCTGCTATTCAAGCGGTCCGCGATGGGACCGTCCGTTTCTTCCCAGAAAGGTGGGCCACCGTCTATCTTGACTGGATGGAAAATATCCGGGATTGGTGCATCTCACGGCAGATCTGGTGGGGACATCGCATTCCCGTATGGTACTGCCAAAATTGCCCGAAGGTCATGGCTGTAAGGAGCTTGCCCCAGACCTGTCCGGAGTGCGGAAGCACGAACTTGAAGCAGGATGAGGATGTGCTGGACACCTGGTTCTCCTCCTGGCTGTGGCCCTTCTCCACTCTGGGTTGGCCGGAAGAAACTCCGGAGTTGGACTATTTCTACCCCATCTCCTTTCAAAACTCCGGCTACGACATCATCTTCTTCTGGGTGGCACGGATGATTATGGCCGGCTTCGAGTTTATGGGACAGCCCCCCTTTCCGGAAGTTTATATCCACGGCATGGTCAAGGACGAGCAGGGGAGATGGATGAGCAAATCCCTGGGGAATTCTCCCGACCCTCTGGAGATCATCGACAAATTCGGGGCCGACGCTGTCAGGTTTTCCATGGTGCTCATCACGGCCCAAGGGCAGGACGCCTACTTTTCCGAGGAGAGAGTCGCCGTCGGGCGGAATTTTGCCAACAAGATCTGGAACGGTGCCCGTCTGGTCCTCCTGAATTCGCAGGATTTTTCGCCGGATGACCTCGAACCTGAGCGATTGCCATACTCGTTAGCGGATCGATGGATCCTGAGCCGATTTAACCGAACCGTCGAGAGCGTCACAGAGTCCCTAACCCAATATCGTTTTAACGAAGCCGCACAGACCCTGTACGATTTTATCTGGCACCAGTATTGTGACTGGTACCTGGAGCTTATCAAACCGAGATTGTACGGCCAAGATGCTTTAGACCGAAGGACCGTCCAATACGTTGCTCTCATCGTGCTTGACGGGTTCTTGAAGTTGCTCCATCCTTTCATGCCCTTTATTACCGAGGAGATTTGGCAACGGGTCAAACAGAGGGTCAAAGGTGAGGGTGAGAGTATCGTAATTGCTCAGTGGCCTCTTTCAAAAGAAGAGAATGTTGACGGCGAGGCTGAGCAGGAGATGGACACACTTCAGAAAGTGATTGTGGCCATTCGAAATATGAGAGGTGAGATGAATATCCCTCCCGGCCAGCAGGTGAGGGTCATCGTTTCCGGGGATGGCCAAAGGGAGGTAGAAACCGTAGACCGTTACAAGGAGTATGTTTTGCACTTGGCCAAGGTTGAGAGGCTGGGACTCGGGCAGGGGTTGCCCAGACCGAAGAATGCTCTCAGCGCAGTGGTGGGTGGGCTTGAGGTCTTCCTTCCTCTTGAGGGAGTGGTCGATCTCGAGGTGGAGAAGACCCGATTGGCACGAGAGATCGCCCGAATCTCCAGCCAGTTAGCTCAGAGTGAGAAGAAACTTCAGGATGGGAATTTTGTGCGAAGAGCTCCGAAGGCGGTTGTCGATCGAGAGCGGAAAAAGAGGGAGGAGTACGTGGCCAGTCTCGAGAAGTTACAGCGGAATTTAGAGATAATAAATGCTTAAATTTATATGGTATGGGAATTTGCATTTTTGATGTGCGCCAGTTTGTGGCGGATTGGATGGTTGTACTCATAGGTTGGATGGAGTTACATTGAGACCGTAACCGTTCAACGAAACGGGCCTCGTCACCGTGACCGAATTGCGCAACTTGATAGCACAAAGGCTGACAAGGAGCCAGAGAGTGGCTTAAGGAACTCGTCACTAAGAAAATGATTTTGATCAGATGAGAAGTGTTATTATATTCTCCATACTTTTGAGAGGAGGTGCAAGATGAGAAGATTTATCTCTGTTTTGACGTTGCTTCTCTTCCACTCAGCTCTGGAGGGGTTCGTTGTGGCCCAAGAGAAGGATGTGGCCGTTACGGTCTACAACAACAACCTGGCTCTGGTCAAGGACGTGCGCACTCTGGAGCTGAAAAAGGGAGAGATAGAGGTGAAGTTCACTGATGTGGCCTCTCAGATCGATCCCACCTCCGTTCACTTCAAGTCCATCACCGCCCCGGAGAAGGTGGCCATCCTGGAGCAGAATTACGAGTACGATCTGGTCAGCCCCAGCAAAATTTTGGAGAAGTATATCGATAAGAAGATTCGGGTGTTCACCGAGGGCGACAAGGTCTACGA
Organism: bacterium; assembly: GCA_046760705.1. Taxonomy (GTDB): domain Bacteria; phylum JBHIER01; genus JBHIER01. Next base: position 1,458 of record JBHIER010000219.1, on the reverse strand, counting down.
GGGGACGCTCCTCAGTTACCGGGAAGGGGATATTGTCCTCTCAGAGCCGGAGGGGGGCATCAGGACACTTCGGGGCAAATCTATTCGCCACATCGAGTATCCTGCCCTGCCCGAAGGACTGATCACCCGTCCCACCTTGATCTGGCTTCTGCAGAACGACAAGAGGGGGAAGCATCGGACGGAGGTGAGCTATTTGACCAACGGGGTCAACTGGCACGCAGAGTATGTGGCTGTGGTCAACCCGGAGGACACCCGGTTGGAATTAGGGGGGTGGGTGTCCATCGACAACAAATCCGGGGCGACTTACGAAAATGCGAAACTGAAGCTGATTGCAGGCGAAGTCCACAGAGTCGAAGAGCGCCGCCGTCTGATGCGCGAGAGAACGTACGCCCTGGAGGCCAAAGCGGCTGCCGTGCCCCAGTTCGAAGAGAAGGCCTTCTTCGAATATCACATGTACACCCTCCAACGGCGGGCCACTATCAAGGACAGACAGATCAAGCAGATGTCCCTCTTCCCCAATGCCGAGGTCGAGGCGAGGAAGATCTTTACCTACGACGGAAGGCAGGACGACAAGAAGGTGCGGGTTAATCTGGAGTTCAAAAACAGCCAGGCCGCTGGACTCGGTATTCCTCTACCCAAAGGCAAGGTCAGGGTTTACAAAGAGGATGTGGACAAGTCCCTGGAATTCATAGGTGAAGATCTCATCGATCACACACCTAAGGATGAGAAGGTCCGCATCTATCTGGGGAACGCCTTCGATATCGTCGGGGAACGCACGGTTATAGAACGCGAGAGGATCGCCGACCGAGTCCGGGAGGAGAAAGTAGAGATAAAGCTGAGGAACCATAAGGATGTCGATGTGACGGTCGTTGTGGTAGAGCATCTCTATGGTGATTGGAAGATCATCTCCAGTTCCCAGGAGTATCGGAAAAAGGATGCCAAGACAATTGAATTTGATGTCCGGGTGGCCAAGGACGCCGAGTCTGTGCTAACTTACAGGGTGAGATATACGTGGTGAGTAACGGGACGGATATCGCGCCAGGATGATGCTCAAGAGTTTTTGCCTGAACTATTCGCCACAGAGGCACTGAGAGACAGAGAAAGATGAAAAACAGGAGGTCAGTGACTGATAAATGGAACAGGTTTGAGAGAGAATGTTTTGAGAGATTGGCTTCAAATTACTGAGATGAGAAGGGGGCTTGTTATGATGAGAAAGATATGTTTCAGAATGCTACTTCTCTCGTTCTTCGTCCTTTCGCACCAGCTTTGCGCGCAGACGGCGACGTTGACTGTGGTCTCGGCTTCAGGGGAGCGGGGTACCTCTGGGAACGCGGTGGAGGTCTCCTTAGACAACAGCATTAACCTCCAGCATATCTCCTTTACAGTTGAATTTGACAGTACCATACTTCATGTTACAAGTGCGCACCCGGGTGGTCATGCCCTTATCGGGCCAAATGC
>JBHIER010000218.1:0-6083 GCA_046760705.1 bacterium | reverse complement strand
GGTCCAGGGCGAAGGGGTGACCCCTGACGAACTCAAGCTCAAACTGACGGCGGCAAAAAATGGTGTCGAGGGCAAAAAGGTCCGCTGGGTGGTGGGCAAGCGGACGGAATTTCTGAACGACGGCAATCTCTACGGTGAGGTGTTCACTCAGCATGAGATCAACCGGCTCTTCGACGAAGTGATTCTGGACGAGTGCACCGTTCAGGAGATCCTGTTGAGAACCAAGGAAAAACCGCACACGGTAAGAAGCCTGTCGGAGCGGATGGCATTGCCCAAGTACAAAGTGTTGCGCCACCTGGCAGATATGCGAAGGATGGGGCTGGTGAACCACATTGGCTTCGATAACAACAGTCCCCTCTGGCAGGCCAGAGAAGTTCAGGCAGCAGCCGTTTCGAAATAGATATGAAACAATTGTGAAAGACACCGCTCTATATCTCCCCTTTATAGGGGAGACGGTAAGGGAGTCTCCCTTATTAAAGGGGGATTTAGGGGTTGTAAAAAAGACAGAAAACACACTATGAGCGAAGAGAGATCGAACGGAGCAGTCTTAGTGGTTGGGGCCGGAATCGCTGGTATCCAATCTGCCTTGGACCTGGCTGAGAGGGGTTTTCACGTCTACCTTTTGGATAAGGCTCCGGCCATCGGGGGAACGATGGCCCAACTGGATCGAACCTTCCCTCAGGACAGACCGGCCCTGTGCCAGATGAGCCACATGCTCGATGCGGTGAACAGGCACCCTAACATCGAGCTCATCACCAATGCCAATCTTGAACGACTGAAGGGCGAGGTGGGAAATTTTGAGGCCACTGTTCGGAGGGATCCCTTCCGGGTGAATGAGAAGTGTAACCTATGTGGAGCCTGTGTTCAGGTCTGTCCTATCAAGCCATACGATCCATTCAATGAAGGCCTTGTGCTCCGCACGGCCATCGACGTTCAAAACACATGTCCTATCCCTCCGATTTACAGTATCGACAAAGAAACACCCGTCTGTCAGGAGACCTGCCCGGTCCACATCAACATCCGAAAGTATGTCGGGTTGATTGCCGAGGGTAAGTTTCTGGAGGCCCTGGCCACAGTTCGGGAGCGAAATCCGCTGCCAGCCATATGTGGACGGGTGTGCAATCACCCTTGCGAGGATGCCTGCAATCGTGGGTGGCAGGATGAGCCTGTGGCTATCGATGGACTGAAGAGATTTGTGGCCGATTATGAACTGAAGCTCGCTCGCGAGGGGAAACTGCCCAAGCCAAAACCACCGAAAAAGATTTACAAAGAGAAAGTGGCCATTGTGGGAGCGGGACCTGCTGGATTGACCGTGGCCCACGATTTAGCTCTGAAAGGGTACCAATCGACCATTTTCGAGGCTGCCCCGGTGCCGGGAGGTATGCTCTGGTTGGGTATTCCCGAGTATCGACTGCCAAGAGACATCATACAGACCGAGGTTGACTACATCCTGAATCTCGGGGTTGAAATAAAGCTGAACACACCCATCGGCCCGGATTTGACCATCGACGACCTGTTCAAGCAGGGCTATAAGGCCATCTTTCTCGGAATCGGGGCGCACAAGGGCTTGAAGCTCCGCGTGCCGGGAGAGGACGATTTTGAGGGCTTCCTCGACTGCATCGTCTTTTTGCGACGAGTAAACTTAGGAGACCATTCCAAGCCCGGTGAGAAAGTTGTCGTTATTGGTGGTGGCAACTCAGCCATCGATTCGGCTCGCACGGCCCTCCGTCTGGGAAGCGACGAGGTGACCATCCTCTATCGCCGTTCGCGCAGAGAGATGCCGGCCAACCCGTGGGAGATCGACGAAGCTGAGAAGGAAGGAGTGAAAATTCATTACCTGGCCGCTCCCGTTGAGATTCTTGGTGAAAACGGGAAGGTTGTCGGCATGAATTGCACGCGCATGGAACTGGGCAAGCTCGACGCCAGTGGGAGACGGCGCCCCATTCCTGTTGAAGGATCGGAATTTGTGGTGGAGGCGGACGTCGTTGTCCCCGCCATCAGCCAGGAACCTGACATATCATTTTTGCATGAAGGACATGGCTTAGAGATCTCAAAATGGAACTCTTTCGTCATCGATTCGCGAACCAAGATGACGAATCGGCCCGGAATCTTCTCCGGTGGTGACGCTGACACAGGACCGTCAACGGTGATCGAGGCCATCGCCGCCGGTCACGCTGCAGCAGAAGGAATACATAATTACTTGAGAGAACTGGCGAAATAGGAGGCACTCGGAGTTACCGCTTCAGCGGTTTATAAACCCGTGAACGGGTAACCCCAAAAACAACAAATCGGAGTTACCTCTTCAGAGAGGTTTATTAAGCCCATGAAAAAACCAAAATTCATACCTGAATTCAAAGACATCCCGACAAAACGGGCGAAGATGCCGGAGCTCTCCCTTGAGGAGCGGCGCCTCAATTTCAAGGAGGTGGAATTGGGTCTCACCGAGGAGATGGCCGTGGCTGAAGCTAAGCGGTGTTTGAGCTGCAGACGCTGCATCGGGTGCGGGCTCTGTTTGGCTGAATGCGACCAGAAGGCCATTGTGTATGATGAATCCCCTGCGACAATACAGTTGCAGGTCGGGGCGGTCATACTCGCTCCTGGCTTCGATGAATTCGATGCCAATCGCAAATCTGAATTCGGTTACGGCAGATCCTTCAATGTGATCACAAGCATAGAGTTCGAGCGGATTTTGAGCCCAACCGGGCCTTACGGTGGTGTGGTGATGCGCCCTTTCGACGGAGAGATCCCAAGACGAATCGCCTTCGTGCAGTGCGTCGGCTCCCGCGAAGAGGGCATTGGGGCCAACTACTGTTCCAACGTCTGTTGCACTTATGCACTTAAGGAAGCCATTGTCGCCCATGAGAGAATAGAAGGGCTGAGCGTCACCTTTTTTCACCGGGACATCCGTCCCCTCACCAAAGGATCAGAGGAATATTATCGGAAAGCCAAGGACGATTTGGGTGTCGAATTTGTCCGGGCGGATGTGACTGACATCAAGGAGAACAAGGAGAGCGGAACCGTCACCATCGCATATTCCGACAATGGAACATCCCTATCTGAGGAGTTCGATCTGGTTGTCTTGTCCGTCGGCCTGCAAGCGCCCTCCACCGCCCGGAGCCTATCCCGGAGAACCCGAATCAAGTTGAATAAATACAATTTCTGCCTCGTCAACCCCTTCGCCCCTTTGAACACGTCCCGAGAGGGCGTCTACGTGGCCGGGGCCTTCTGCGGTCCCAAGGACATATCGGAGAGCATCGCTCAGGCCAGCGGAGCTGCAGGAAAGGTGGCGGCCTTATCACCGAAGGGTATTGTACCTCCACAACAGGAGGAGCAGGGTGCGAAACCATTAAAGAATGAGAAAGCCATGATCGGGGTTTTCTTGTGCCAATACGGGGCCCAAACCCAGGGGAATATCGACCTTGGGGCTCTGAAGACGCACAGCCAGAAACTGCCAGATGTTACATGCGTTGGTGAAACTCTGTACGGTTGTCTCCCCTTTGGAAGAGAAGAGATTACAAAGGCAGTGAGAGAGGCCGGTGTCAATAAGATCGTTATTGTTCCCTGCTATTCAAAATCCCATCAACAACAATTTGAGGAGATGGCCCAGGAGGTCGGACTTGCCTCAGACGAGGTAACAATTGTGGACTTCGACAAAGATTCCATGAATATAGAATTGGCAAAGGAGGAAATAACCAAGGCTGTGGAGAGGGTTCGGACCGGTGAAGCTCGGCGGAAAGAGCACCCTTCTACTGTTCCTACCGTCCTGGTCTTAGGCGGTGGCCTTGCTGGGATGACCGCGGCCTTGGACGTAGCCGAACAGGGGTTCGACGTCCATCTCGTCGATAAGAGCGAACGCCTCGGTGGGAACATACAGGGCCTCAAGTATCACCTCGGTGAGGAGGACCCCATCGAGCAGGCAAAAACCCTCGTCGAAAAGGTCGAAGCCCACGAGAAAATCCATGTTCATACAAAATCCCTGCTAAAAGAATTCGAGGGAGAGATTGGCCACTTCAAGACGGTCATCTCCTCCGACGGGAAGGATGTGACAGTCGACCACGGGGTCCTCATCGTCGCCACCGGAGCCGACCTCTCTACGCCAAAAGATCATTTGTACGGCAAAGATAAAAGGATTGTGACTCAGATTGAACTCGAGACTCTCCTTTCCCCACTCTCATCTGACATCTCTCATCTTGCCTCTGTCGTGATGATCCAGTGCGTCGGATCACGCAACAAAGAGCATCCCTATTGCAGCCGAATTTGCTGTGCTGAGGCCATTAAGAACACGCTCAAGATCAAAGAGATCGCCCCGCAGGCCCAGGTTACCATTCTTCACAGAGACATGAGGGCATATGGGTTTGAAGAAGACTTTCTCACTGAAGCGGAAGAGAGTGGTGTTCAGTTTATTCGCATGGATGGTCCTCCTGAAGTGAGCGACAAGGACGGCTTAACTGTATCTGTTGCAGACAGATCGACAAAAAAGCTGGTGGCGCTCAAGGCTGACATTGTGGTTCTCAGCACCGGGATTGTGCCCTCTGAGGGAAACCCTGAGCTGGCGCAGCTTTTGGGTGTACCTCTTGATAGTAATGGATTCTTCAAAGAGGCCGATTCCAAATTGAGGCCGGTTGAAACCGACCGTGATGGGATCTTCATCTGCGGTCTTGCCCATTCCCCTCAGTCCATATCTGAAACTCTCTCCCAGGCCAGCGCCGCCGCTGGCAAAGCGGGGTTGATCCTGTCCAGTCATTAGGAGTTACCCGTTTACGGGTTTATTTCTCTCTGGGGGTGGGGCTGTTCGTACTCAGAGACGAAGCGACAGCGGAGTGCCGCCCTAACGCCACTCCATTCCATTACGGAGCTTACTACAAGCATCACCTGGCCCCAACCGCCCCCCTCATAAAAAATCTCCAAAATTTGACTTGACAAACCCCCATTTTCACCATTTATTATGTCAAAATTCTACAACTCTTAAACCTTTTGTCCTTCCATTCCTAGCGGAGGTGGTAGGTGATTTCGCTTCGAAAGGGTAGGCTGGCTACAGCGGCCGTTTTCGGGCTGTGCACCCTGACGGTTGCGACCGATCTTGCTCAGAGTGGCCCAACCCCGCAGTACATTGCCCTGGAGGAGGTATCAAGGATACCAAGGGTAGAGCGCTATGCGGTGGCCGACTTCGACCTCGATGGCATTGACGAAGTCATTACCCTGAGCTCGGATCGACGTGGTGTGTTGCTCTGGGACGCTGATCATGGGATCTTCCGCCCCGTCTGGCATCTACCCATATTCAAGGGGGAGTTCCGCGGTGTGGATGCTCACGACATTGTCGGCGACAGGGCCCCTGAGGTGTTTGTCTCTGTGAAGATGGGCGACACGGCCTGGGTTCAGGTGTACGACGCCAATCGGGAACTTCTGAAAGAGACTGAGCCCGTCACCGGTGTGGACCAACGGGGCGATGGCACATGGGATGGCTTTATTGATAAATTTAATATTATTGATGTCGATAGAGACGGCCAGAAGGACATTCTGGCGTCTGTTCTAACCGGCTACGACCGTTTGCCCCGAGGGGTTTACGCCTACGGTTGGGAGACAGGGAATCTTTTGTGGCATTTTCCAACAGCCTGTCATATCATCAGAATTATGATCGATGATCTTTACGGAAATGGGACTGAAGAAATTATCCTTAGCACAAGTGCCCCTTCGAACGGTTATGAAATCAATGGTATGGACGACGCCCACAGTTACATTATCGCCCTGGACAGGAGGGGAAATCTTCTGTGGAAGCAGGTGACATCAGGAATCTTTTTTGCTCCTTACATTGAAACCGAAGATTTGGACCGGGACGGCCGGACGGAGGTCATTAACACCTTTGCCAGCGGAGATGTGGACGACCCAAATACGAAGTTCGAGCTTCAGGTTCGGGACGGACAGACCGGGTCCGTCAAAAAATATTTTCCTTTAACCTACACTGGCGGATTCATATTGGGAGATCTCAATCGGGATGGTGCCAAGGAGATCATCGCCGGGGGCCATGATGGGACTTTAATGGTATTCAACAAGGATTTAGATCTGCTTCATAGATTCAAACGCGG
>JBHIER010000217.1:0-6099 GCA_046760705.1 bacterium | reverse complement strand
CCTCATATTGCAAATGGCCGCTACTATTAGAAACCCCTCCAACTACCCCCGAAGGTGAACTGACCGGGGTATCGAAGCCTAAATTGTTCGGGTAGTCGTCATAGATAGCCCTGAACAAAATCTCCTCTGCCCTTATCCAATAATTGCCCTCACCACTGGGCTCCTCGTATCCCAGGTGTGATTGTGATCCTCATCGAAATAGATTTGGTACGGTGGTTGCCAAAGCCGAATTGACCACATGTGCAGCAGATGAGGGGGTAGCACTACCTTCTGCAGAATATCCACTTTCCCCCTCAGGACATACGGCAGTAACTACATAATAGTAGGAACTTCCATTCGACACATCGTCGTCGATATAGTCCTCGTTATGCCTGTAGGGACGACCACTGGGATCGACTGAGGCAATCAATGTGTAAGGCTCACCAGAGACAGTGCTGCGGTAGATTTTGTAGTAGGAGACCGTATTGGTGCCTGCTTCAATTCTTTCCTTGGCCGCCATGAAATTTTCAGAACAGATAGCCCACAGCCGAGGCGATGACGTTGTAAGTGAGGCTGACAAGGACGCCATCGATTAGGTATTTCCCAACTATATCAGTGGAATCTGACAGTGTAGTTCCCTCCACTACCACTATTGCACCCTCAATAGGCAAAGTGGTACTGGAATCTGTTACAGTTCCAGCAATAATACCATACCCTGCAGCAAAGGCAACGTAAAGATTTGGCCCTAGGTTCTCCTCGATAAGGGGAAGAATTCTTGAGCTATCAGGATGAAATCCGTCTGCTGACCCCCCCCACCTCAGGGGTGATCCCGAACACCTTGTTTTTGGTCGTCTGCTCCCCGTACATCCAGTCGTCGGTATCACCGTTGGTGATGTAGATCGTCCCCGAAGCAGGATTCCCGGGCTGATAGCCGTTGTAGGCGGCCATACCCTGAGTGATGCCCAGGAAAGTGGGGTGATCCGGTGTGTTGGCCTCAATATACCCCCACGGAAAGAGGAGCAGGTTACCGTAAGAGTGATAGGAGAGGGCGATGACAAAGCTGTGCGCCTCAGCCAGATCTCGGATAGCTTGGGTCTCCGAATCCGGAGTGATGATCTCCCGGGCGTGATGGCAGGCCATGTAGAGCACTTCCGGCTCGTCGGCTTCCTGCTGGCTCACGTTATCCGATATCTTGATGGCCCAGATGTCCCGATCGGCCAACCCTTGAGTCTTCTCCCAGCTATCGCCGATATCGTACAATTTGGCAACATTAGGATGAGCGGCCACAACGGCCTGCATCTCCGCCAGCATCTCGGCGTAGGTGTGAAAATGATCAAAATAGTCCTGCTGGCGCATGGCCTTGGCCCGGGCATCGAGGTCTGCGATCCGGACGGTCGTCTGAAAACCGAGTTTTTGTATCGCTTCAACCTCACTACCGCTGGCCACGATGTCAACGTAACGACCCTTTGGATTGTAGGAGGCGATATCGGGATGAAGCCGAAGCAACTCAAGGACGGCGGCCTCATCTTTGCCGGAAAGATTTACGCGGATCAGCTTTCCGTCCCCACTGTCCGAATACGCTGCTCCTGACAGGATGCACAAAGTTAAAACTAAGAGAAGAACAAACCGTCTCATAAGTGACTCCTCTCTAAATTCACGCAATCGACACCTGCCGACACATTACACTTTTCACGTCCCCCCGAAACCGATGGTCACCTTCTCGCCTTCGACAATGACCGGAACCTCTCTTTTTCCATTGGAATACTTCAACATCCGCTGGAGCGCGTCAGCATCCCCGGTCACATCGAAGTATTCGACAAAGAACCCTCTCTTCCCATAGACCCTCCGGGCCTTATTTGTATACGGGCATGTACTCTTTCCAAAAATGACAACGTTCCTGCTCATTTTACAAAGATCATCCGTGTCACGAACTTAATCCGGGACATCTCCTCAAAATGGTATGAGATTCCTGCATTCGCAGGAATGACAGAAGGGAGTTCAAGGGAAAAGATTCCTTCCTCCGCCCTATGACTTCGCCTTCGACATCGCTCAGGACAAACTCAGGACAAATCAGGAGTGACAGAAAAAGAGCTTTCCTTAGAAGTGGAACTTATTCAACTCCGCTCCCCCTGTGTCATTCCAAGCCTTCGACGAACGACCCCACACATGTCATTTCGAACTCCGAGGTAAACTCGGAACGAGCTCCGTGAGAAATCTGTCACTGAAAAGCACCTAAACCTATTGCATCTCGCTCAGGGCAGGTGCCACCTCATCGAGAAATCTATTTCAGGCGAAGGCCAGATTTCTCCACTCCTGAGCTTGCCCCGTTGGATAATTTATCCTTCGGGGCTTGTCTCGGGGGTCGAAATGACACTGCGAGCCGTAAACAATATAATGCTCTCCGTAGAAATTCAATCCCCAATTATTGCTCTCACGATGCCCACCACATCCAATATGTCCACTGTGACGTCACCGTTGTAATCCGCCCGCCAGAACTCATCGGCATCGGGCTGATACAATCCAAGGATAATATTTACGCACAGAATCACATCGGTGACATCGATTCGTGTGTCATCATTGATGTCGCCCTTTATGCTTTCGAAGTCAAACCAGTCGAAGAAGGTATCCCCTGAAGGATGGTTGGAGATATTGACAGGTTGAGTACCGTCTGTGTTTGCGACAAATATTTCCATATTGTCATAGCCGCAGTACTGGATGTAAGCGATCTTTGAGCCGTCCGGCGACCACACCGGCAGCCAGGCGATGGCCGTCGTATCTGCCGTATCAGTTAGGGCCGTCTCCTTCATTGTTTGCAGATCGAGAATGTAAATGGCCCACGGTCCCTGAAGCAGTCCTTCCTGATACCAATCCCCGGGACCCAGATAGCGCTCGAAAGCGATGTATCGACCGTCAGGGGACCAGACAGGATCGTGGTCTGAGTTATCGTTGAAGGTGGTCCTTTCAATAGTCCACTTTGACCCTGACATATCCAAAATGTAAAGCTGCTCCTTTCCTGTATCCCGATCCGATTTGAACACGATTCGAGAGCCGTCCGGTGAGAACTCCGGATCGTTGTCAATAATATCCTCATTCTGCGTCAGGGTGTCGATGACCTCCGCAGTCTCAGCATCCATGAGATAGATCTCATCGTCACCGTCCATCCAGGAGACGAACATGATCTGAGAGCCATTCGGCGACCATGAAGAATGGCCATCGATGACGCTGTTGTTCGTCAGCCGTCGCTCCTCAAGATTTGACAGATTCAAGTCGAAAACCTCCCACGTGGAGACGTCGCCGGGCACCATCTCTCGAGTGAAGGTTACTTTCACTTTCTGACGCGGTTCCAAAATGTTCGAATGATGGGGAAATTCAAGTGCCCTTTTTTGATCCACTTCACTTTCAGATACCGAGAAGTATTTTGACTCTTGTTCCACAAACACATCCGGCAGCTCCTCATGATAAGCATTGTAGGTCAATCTCGAGACATTGCTGCCATCCGCATTCATGAGATAGAATTCATTCAATGAATCATCCCGATTGGATGAGAAAACAATTTTTCCATCCAGTTCCATATCAATTCCAGGTGAAGTACCCACACTATCAGAGAAAAAACTGACATTTCCAGCCGTGTCCATAGCCGCTACTTTATACCAATAGTAATCCTCATTGGTCAGACCAGTGTCTCGATAATCCGGCCAGAAGCTGAAATCGATAAACTGATAATTTTCTTCACTTTGCTCCATCCTAAAGATAGCGTAGAAAAACAGATCGGGTTCAGAATTCGGATACCAGAAGAGCGTCAATGTCACATCTCCCGGGACGATTTGCCTCAGTGTCGGTGTCGCAGGAGGAATCGCATCTTCCCCGGGGGTCACTTCTGCAGAAAAAATGATGTCAGGGAGTGAGTCAATCTCCGTTGTCAACGCCCACGGATACCAATCGGGCATCTCTTCAAACATAAACTCCGGTTCCCTGGTCACCTTCTGTCGGCCAGTTCCATCCGGATTCACCACGAAAATATCCCCTACATCTTTCAGATCATCACTTATCACCCAAAAAGCCAGCTTTGTCCCACCGGGTGACCATGTGGGCATGATGTCGGCGACATCGTTCTGGCTGATATCAATTTCGTTGCTTCCGTCGATATCGATAACATACAGATCCCAATCCCCAACTCCGAAATTACCCACGTCGTTTTGGTGGCGGTAGAAGGCGACTTTTGTACCGTCAGGTGAAATCTTGGGATCGAAATCCCCGAATCGGTATCCGATGGTACTTACTCCTGGGACGTCAGGAAAAGTCAGTTGCCTCCGGTTTGTCCCATTGTCACTCATGACCCACACCTCCGAATTCTGCGTCGGGTTACCCACTATCTCCCTTTTAAAGACAATAGTCTGTCCCACCCAGTGGGGATCAGCTTCCACTGTATCCGGTGTATTGGTCAAGTTGACCAGATTCTCTCCATTCAGATCCATGACAAAGAGGTCCAGGTCAAACCCACCCAAAGGGCTGTTCCGGCTGGAGGCAAAGAGAATACGATCTCCCTGCGGCGACCAGACAGGAACGGCATCGATGATGTTATCATTGTCAGTTAATAATCGAGGCTCAGAACCATCAATATTTCTGATGCCGATTTCAGAAGAAAACGCATCATCCTCGTTAATTTCACCATCGCTGTTGAGATCTTCGGTAAATCGTGAGAAAAGGATCTTCGTGCCGTCAGGCGAAACATGAACGTGATTTTCCTGAAATGGGGTCTCCGTCAACCGCTCTTGGTTCGACCCATCGATATTCATAGACATAATTCCATACCACGCGCTTGTGGAGCGAAAGAACGGCATTCTCTTCTCCTCAAACATCTGAGTGTTTCTCTTCTTCATGTAAACTTTGAAGGGAGTACGAAGACAGTGCTGAGGCGAGCCCTTGACACCGATGAGAACATTCGATGTAAAGGCCAGAATTAGCATTGAAAAGGAAAACAATTTCTTCATGAGCATCCTCCGGATCATATTAGATAGCAATACACTTACGGGCTACCTCGGATTTGGCTCCTAGCGAATCGAGGAAAGCGGATAGCGAAATTGTAGTGTAGCCCCTTGTGGGCGTATTGGCGTGTGGCCGCTGTAAACGCCATAGGATCTGAAGGCCTTCCGGGCATATTCTCATATGTCAAATGTCTCTTTCGGTAAGAGCCGAGCTACATCTACACCCTACTTAAGTCCTGTAATTTCAGGAATTCCTAAGGCATTCCAAAAATTGCTCTCACGATGCCTACCACATCTAACACGTTAATTCGTGCGTCTCCATTGAAATCGGCCAGCTTCAATTCGAATCTATTGGGTTTGTGCAATTTGATTATAATACTCACACAAAGAAGGACATCAGCCACATCGAGAGTGCCGTCACAGTTAATATCACCTTTCACACAATCTTCAAAAGACCTATTCTCAAAATACAAGATCTGCTTTGTCCACCCTTCTTTGTTGCCCACAACCAGATCAAGGTCGCCGTCGTTGTCCATATCACCGAAGACAGGTGCACAATTCTGGCCCACATCAATCCCCTCGAAGACAGAAGGGTTTTCCTGCCATAGTGGCGAAAACTTGTTTCCGATATTTACATAACAACTGAGCGTCCCATCCTCTTCGCCAAAGACTAAGTCATAATCTCCATCCAAATCCAAATCTGTAAATGTGGCCATGTAATGATTCAAATTGCCTACCCCCTCCAGCAACTTTTCATTGCGTGTCCACACTGGATGTGAGACACGCCCTTTATTCTCATAAAAGGTAAAAAGGCTGTCCCGCTTCAGCATCAGATCGAAATCCTTATCGTTGTCAATATCGACTAAAACCGGGAAAGTGAACAACGTGTCGGTGTTATTAAATTTCTTAAAAAATTCATCCTCCTCTTCCCACTGAAACCCTTCAGCGATGTCCGAATCCTCGAAATGGAAGATGTGGGACTTTGAGAGATAAGGAGAATAGGACGATCCCCCGAAAACAGCATCTGTCATGGTGTTGTCATCCATGTCAAACAGGATTGGGTGCAGATCCGATGGCCATGGACCACCTGACGAGGTATGAAAATACCCGAGCCATCCATTTTGCGTCCATTTTC
>JBHIER010000216.1:0-6110 GCA_046760705.1 bacterium | reverse complement strand
AATAACCCCTCTTCCACACCCCCAAAACCTGTTGCCACATGCTCTCACTGAAACACCCCAACCTCACCACCCCCTGGATACCATGTGCCTTCCGAGTACAGGAAATGTTCTGCTCAAGAGTGAATTTCACAAAATGTACGCCTTCGACGACATTATAGGGCGGAGCAAGAGTATGCAGGCGGTTTTTGGCCTGGTGAGCAAGGTCCTTGACTCCGATACCTCGGTGCTCGTCGAAGGGGAGAGCGGTACCGGCAAGGAGCTCATTGCGAAAACCATTCACTACAACGGTAAGCGAAAGGGGAGGCCCTTTGTCCCGGTCAACTGTTCAGCCATTCCCGAGACCCTGCTCGAAAGTGAACTTTTCGGCCATAAGAAAGGATCGTTTACCGGAGCAGTGCAGGACAAGAAGGGGCTCTTCGAAGTGGCCGACAGCGGCACGCTCTTTTTAGATGAAATTGGGGATATCACCCTGCCGATGCAGGCCAAGCTTTTGCGAGTGCTTCAGGAGAGGGAAATAAGAAGGATCGGCGAGACGTCCAGTCGAAATGTCGATGTGCGCATCATTGCGGCGACAAACAAAAATTTGGTGGAGGAGATAAAAGCCGGAAGGTTTCGCGAGGATCTTTACTATCGCTTAAATGTGATTAATATCCTTATGCCGCCGCTGCGGGAGCGGAGAAAGGACATCCCACTTCTGGCCCATCATTTTTTGAAAAAACATGCTAAATTAGCGGGGAAAAGGATCAAGGGATTCTCCTCGGCAGCCCTGGATCACTTAGTCGGTTACAACTGGCCCGGTAACGTCAGGGAATTGGAAAACACTATCGAACGGGCGGTCGTTTTGGCTCAGGGGGAATTGGTGGAGGCTGATGACCTCTTTTCAGCAAAACCTCCTCCGACGGATGTCCTCGAAACGGGCATCAGTCTGAAAGAATGCGAAAGACGGCTCATCGAAAAGACACTTCGGGAGGCGGAAGGCAACAAGACCAGAGCCGCAAGGATTCTGGGCATCTCCTTGCGAACACTCCACAATAAGTTGAAAGAGTGGGAAGATGAAGACCATCGGCCAGTATGAAATTTTAGACAAAATCAGCCAGAGCGCCACGACCACGGTCTACAAAGCCTACCAAAAGAGCTTGGATCGCTGGGTGCTGATTAAGGTGCTGCACCCCCATCTGGCCTCAGAAGAGGAATTGGTGGGAAGATTTCAGCGGGAAGCTAAGGCTTGTGCCAGAATCAAGCACGAAAACATCGTCGATGTGTTTGATTACGGTGTTTCCCAGGGAATGCATTTCATGGCCATGGAGTTTGTCCACGGAACCAGCCTCAGAAACCTGATTGAAGAAAAAGGCAGACTACCCTTACCCATCGCTCTTCGGATTGCTCTCGAAGTCTTAAAAGCTTTGGGTTTTGCGCATTCGAAAGGCGTTTACCATCGCGACGTCAAGCCTTCCAACATTCTCATCGGCACCGACGGGAGCGTCAAGTTGACCGATTTTGGCTTATCGTACATCGAGGGCGGTAGTTCTTACACTGTGGAGGGAACATTGATGGGCACGCCAGCCTACATGTCTCCCGAACAGGCAAGGGGCGAAAAGGCCGACGGCAGATCGGACTTGTTCTCGTTAGGGGCGACCGTTTATGAAATGCTGACCGGGGAAAAGGCTTTTGGCGGCGACTCCTATTCGGTGTGCTTGAATAAGATATTGACTGCTGAGCCGAATAAATTGGAGGAAGTTACACCGGACATCCCAGAGGAAATTGTGCGATGGCTTCGGAAGATGCTTGAAAAGGATGTGGCGCAGCGTTATCAAAGTTGTGAGCAAAGCAGCCGCGATTTGAGGAAAAATCTGAGCGGACTGATAAAAATACCCACAAAAGAGCATCTGGGACGACTCTTGCCCGGGGATTTTGTTGAAGCCGAGGAGAAGCCGCCAGACATTCGGCACCCTGGCAGGATTGTATCAAAAATATGGTCAAGAAGAATTGGACAGGTTGCCGTCAGTGCGGCTGTTGTTTTAATTGCTCTGGTAGGTTTAATCGTTTTCTGGCAGAGACCTTCGGACCTGAACAGTTCAAAAAAACTTGTTTATGAAACGGACAAAGATACAATTAAGGCTCCGCATGAAGCAGTCGAGCCCTCTCCAGAGACTGCAGATGAGGGGCCTAAGAGAGTACTATCAGAAGACCACAGTGAGCAAGACTCAGTGTTGAGTGGGGGTTTCTCCCGGCCGGCTGAAGAGATAACCGAAGCCCAGTCAGCCATCCATCTTGAGGAAAAAATCCAAAGTGGGGGAGAGAAAGAAACAATTTCATTGGTTCAGTCAGCGGAAGGGTATCTGCAGGTCATCTGTTTGCCCTGGGCCAAGGTTTACATCGACGGCCAATACTTTGAAACAACACCTATTGGAGAACCCATAACCCTGGCAGAGGGAACACACCAGATCTCATTTGTGAATCCCAATTTCTCGCCCATACTTAAGAATGTCCATATAAAAAGCGGTGAAGAGCAAAAGCTCGAGATCTCCTTTCTGGATAATGTCGGTTACCTGATGGTCATCGTCAATCCCTGGGCAGATGTCTATGTGGACAATGAATACCGCAACAGTACCCCCTTGTCTGAGCCTCTCATTGTTGAGGTAGGGGAACACATTCTCTCTCTGAAGAATCCTGCCTGGCCCGTTTGGGAGAGAGAGGTTAGGATCAGTAAAGGAGATACCTTGGAACTCAGAATCAATTTGGAAGACTAGTGGCATGATTTTTGCGGTTTGGGGATTAGCCAGGTATCCTAAACAGTATGCACGAGGTTCTTTCAATGAACTTGATTGTATAGGAAGTTCCATTTTAAGTGATACATAAGTTGAGGGTGGCAATGAATTCATGGCAAAAATACAACCCCCTAAATCCCCCTTTGATAAGGGGGACTAACAACCCTATGTTCCCCGTTCATAAGAGGGGCTTTCCCATATTTCCCCCCTATAAAGGGGGGACTAAGGGGGGTGTAATTCACCCCGAGATGGGGCCCAGTATAGCAGAGGTAAGCTTTTTCCAACTGTCTTTGCTGCTGCAGATTAAGTTCAGCAAAGCGTTTATTATTTTCTGTCTGAGTTGCTTCCTGCTGGTGGCAGGCGCGAGAGTGTCTCCAGCAGCATGGGAGACCAAGCAGCCGATGCCGACGCCAAGATACGGGCTGTGCTCGGCGGTGGTGGATGGCAAAATCTATGCTATCGGCGGTGGACAGCGACGAATGATGATGATAACACCGTTGGATGTGGTTGAGAGATACGATCCCCGGACTGACACCTGGGACACGGACGTGGCCCCCATGAATTCCTCTCGATACAATGCGGCGGCAGCAGCGGTGAACGGAAAGATTTACGTCATCGGGGGGCGGGGTGAACACGGAGAGATCCTCGATTCGGTGGAGGAATACGACCCTCAGACAGATGCGTGGGCGGAGAGATCGCCCATGCCGACGCTTAGGGAGGGGTTGGCTTTAGCTGTCTTACATGGAAACATCTATGCCCTCGGAGGATCTGGGCAAATGGGTATGCCCTTAGCCACTGTGGAACGCTATGACCCGGCTACCGACCGCTGGGACACGGATGTCCCCAGCATGGTCACGCCGCGCATCTCTTTGGCCGCAGCCGTCCTGGATAGTGCAATCTATGCCATTGGCGGATTTTTTTACGGCCCCGTAGTCTCCGTTGAAAGATATCAGCCAGGTATAGGGTGGAGTGAGGTGGAAGACATGATTGCTCCCCGAGGATACTGCGGGGCAGCGGCCGTGAAGGATTCCATCTTTGCCATCGGGGGCTCAAATCAGAACGGGCAGCTCAACTCCGTCGAGGCTTATAGTCCCTTTGGAGATGGAGGATGGGACACTATCGAACCGATGAATTTTGCCAGAGAAGGGCTGACCTCGAGCACTGTAGACGACAAAATTTACGCCATCGGCGGTATCGCTCGAATGCATCATCAAATGCTTGAGATACTTGATATAGTTGAAGAATATACCGCCGCGGTCACTTCTGTGGTGGAAATTCCTCCGGTGATGCCCAGAGATTTTCTCTTGTATCAAAACTATCCCAACCCATTCAACCCCAGCACCACCATCCGCTACGCCATCCCCAGCGCAGAGCACAGAGCAAAGAGCAGGGGAAAAGGAGTGGACTCTAAGCTCTCCGCTCTTCGCACTACGCTCAGAATCTACAACCTTCTCGGTCAAGAGGTGAAGATCTTGGTGGACGAGCCGAAAGAGGCCGGGTATTACTCTGTAAGTTGGGATGGAAAGGACAGCACTGGCAGGGATGTGGCCAGCGGTGTCTACTTTGTTCAACTGAGGTCGGGACCACTTTCATTGACCAGAAAGGCGATTCTTTTGAGATGAGGGCTCGATTTTTCATTATTTTATCCTTATTGGGCGTTGTTCTCTCTGTTCCCCCGGGCGTCTTTTCACAGACAGAATCTGCCGACGTAATCGGCCAACTTATTGAGTCTTACAGAGGTCTCAGGTATGAAGAAACCGAGCTGCTGGCCCGCCGGGTCCTGGTCAACAGAGACCGGTTTACTTCAAACCAACTGGCCATCATTCATCAGTATCTGGCCTTTTCATTGGTTGCCCTGGGCAGGATAGACGAGGCCAGAAGCGCATTCAAAGCGGCCCTGCAATCCAATCCTGGGTTAACCTTAGACCCGGCCTTGGTCTCTCCCAAAATTATCGCTGTCTTCGATAAGGTGAAGACGGAGTTTCAAGCCAAACTTCAGGCCGAGACACAGGACAAAGAGATTTCGCCCGGAGTGATATATAAAAGTCCGGTGACCTGGCGGTCGTTGGCTTTTCCCGGTTGGGAGCAGTTGCACCGGGGGGAGAAGAAAAAGGGATGGGCCCTCTTGTCCGCTGGGGCTGCATCCACCGGGGGACTCATCTTCGCTCATGTTCAAACGAGAAAAACCCGGCAGGATTACATGAAAGCCACAGAAACTCCTGATGTTAGCGAGCAATACAAAAGGTATAACAACTACTACAAAGCCAGATACTATTTCTTCTGGGCCACCCTTGGGGTCTGGCTTTACTCCTATCTTGATGCCCTCTTCCGCCCACCCTCTCCGGAGGTTTCGACTCAGGAGAGGTCTTTTCCTCTTACACCTCAAATAAAAGACGATACCTTCCTCATTTCCTTTCTCTTAAAATTCTGAGCGAACTGTGTAATTTCTTCCTGATTGCTTTGAAATAATTACACGATTTTCGGTAGTGTTTCCCAGGAAAAAGTCCAAAAGTCAATCCTTTGAACTTTTTTTTGAGCTTGTGAACGGCGATTGAAAGGGTTCACCTCCTCCTGGCACACTTTTTGCGGAGGAATAAGGGCAAAATGCAATCAATAGACAAAAAAGGAGGCGAACTGTATGACTTGATGATCTTTTGCAGAAGGCTCACACTAAGAACTGATGGGCATTAAAAGGAGGTGGATCATGTCACATTAAAAGTTGATAGGAAAAACTCTGAATTTGTTGGTGCAATTACTCTAAACGTGAAAGGAGCAACAAAATGAAAAGGTTAATTTTTACCCTTTTGGGTGTCCTAACATTGAGTGTCGTTTCTGCTGTGGCTCAACAGCACGGGGGTTGGGTTCACAGGGGGGCCACGGACACCACTTTTATTCATTGTCCCACCGACAGTATGGACTGGCTGGCGTTTCCACCCGGCTGTATAATGGGGATGATGTATCCGGACTCGATTTACGCCTGGTTTGAGGAGATGCACCCGGACAGCCTGCCCGGCCCGCATGAGCCGATGATCATCGGAGGCTATTACTGCGACATCGCCGATCCTCAGGGTCAGGGGATGATGGGGGGCGGCATGATGGGTTTCCAGCAGTCCATTGGCCTGCATCTTCATTACGGCCCAGGGGGAGGGTCTAATAAACAGGGGTCTGAAGACGATATTCTGCTGAAACATTGGGATGCAGCCAGCGCCCAATGGGTAGAGGTCTCAGGCACAACAGTGGACCCGGCGGAGAACACGGTTGTCGCGATTCAAAATCCCCTTCGTTCTCACTACGCTCTGTTCGCCAGCTCAGTGCCATCTAAGGGAGATGTGAATGGAGATG
>JBHIER010000215.1:0-6124 GCA_046760705.1 bacterium | reverse complement strand
TAACGAGCAACGCGATTCGTTTATCGGTTGGGCTGCTGGAAACGGTTGCGTCAGACGGTTGTGTCTTAAGAAAAGCGATGGAGAAAAGCGATAAGCCAATAAGAAGTTTTCACGATTTGGAAGTCTACCAAATTAGCTATCAAGCAATGCTTGAGGTGTTCCAAAATATTCTACCTAAATTACCTAAAGAAGAGCAGTACGATCTTACTGATCAGCTTCGACGAGCGGTTAAAGCTATCCCGAGATTGATTGCTGAAGGA
Organism: bacterium; assembly: GCA_046760705.1. Lineage (GTDB taxonomy): Bacteria > JBHIER01 > JBHIER01. Next base: position 5,864 of record JBHIER010000215.1, on the reverse strand, counting down.
CATTCCAAGAGGCACCAGAAGAGAGGTTTCCAGAAATACATTGATGATGCTATGACTGAATCAAATGAGACTATTGTCTCTTTAAGCCAGACGCGCGATCTTTATGCTAAGTTTGTGGATGTTGCCATCTGCGAAAGATTGATCGATGTTTACGACAAAGTAAGCCGACAGTTATATAACCTGTCCCTTGCATGGACCAAATTCGGTGACCGTAGTGCAAAACGCAACCGAGAGCCGGATGACGATTCGAGCTGCGCAACCGTGTAACGATTGACGATACTTCAAAGGAGGAGATTATGACTCAACTTATCATCGGATCCAAAAATAAAAATTTGGTGCCTCTTCTAAATGGCGCAGTTAAAAACGAATTGAGGGTCATAGATGTTGGGATTTCTAAAACTCAGAGAAATTTGAAAGATTTTGAGAAGAAATTTCGAACGACTTCTGAAGAGTTTTATCAGCAGTTTCAAAAAGGGGAGATGGGCGATTCCGAAGATTTCGTAAGGTGGGCGGGGGAATATGAGACCTTGAAAAAACTTCTGCAAGATAGAAAATTGTTGGCAGGGGCCGAAATTTGCTAATAGAAGAGTATTTCAAAGAGATTAACGAAGCTATTGAAAAGTCACCCTTTGTTATTCAATCCGACATTTTTAAGGATAAACGTTCGCTCTATGTAGGTTTTGTCAGTGGGATTATTTGCTTTCAGGACGGATCGAGGTTAAACTTCACTGAATTTGTAGATGTAAGTGAGAAAATTGATAAATACAAATACCGTTATCATTATCAGGCTAGGGATGGTGTTAGGGTTTTCAGATATATTATGGCCCCTCATCATCGGCACATTTCTACATTTCCGGACCACAAACACATTGGCCCAGAGACTTCTCCTAACAAGGTGATGGAATCAGAAGAGCCAACACTAAAAGAAGTGATTGCCGAGATTGAAAGTTTAATAGTTTAAAGAGGGTACGTCCACGCGCCATCTTTATGCTAAGTTTGTGGATGTTGCCATCTGCGAAAGATTGATCGATGTTTACGACAAAGTAAGCCGACAGTTATATAACCTGTCCCTTGCATGGACCAAATTCGGTGACCGTAGTGCAAAACGCAACCGAGAGCCGGATGACGATTCGAGCTGCGCAACCGTGTAACGATTGACGATACGCTGGAAGAGGACTAGGGAATATTGAGGATATAGTGAGAAATTATTCGTATAGCCGAAGCATACTCTTTCCTCTCTTTGCAGGTATTATCTCGGTCTGGGCCTCGAGTCAGGCCCAGATTGTCATCACGAGGGACGAGATCCCATCCACACCAGGGGTAACGAACGAGTTCTATGTGAACACCGAGGGTGCTGTGTCGGTGGATGTGGGCCACTCAGGCGGTCCGCAGACCTGGGACTTCAGCCAGGGATCGACGGCCGACTCTGTGGTTGACCGAATCGTCCTGAGAGAGGAGACCCCCTTCGGCGATCTCTTTCCGGAGGCCAACCTGGTTTACGATACAGATGGGCTCAACATTGCCGGTATCGATACCGCTGCGGGATTTCTCTACATGAGACTTGATGAAAGGGGTGTCGAGCTTCTTGGGTCCGGGAGCCAGAATATTTTCGGAGTGCCCTTGGCTATAGTTCTCGATTCGTCCATGACGATGATCCCTCTTTCTTTGGAGTATGGTGCGTCGTGGTCCGATTCGACTGCATTTATAGACATCTTTCGTATCAAAAATCCCGCTCCGAACCCGCTCTTTCCGGACGAATCGCTCGACGTCCTGGTCGAGATCGAATTTGCCACTGAGGGGGAGGTTGATGGGTGGGGGACGGTAGTTGTCCCTCACGGTCGGCATAAGGCCCTTCGAGTAAAACATCACGACATTACCCACTTAGTCCTTTCCGTCTTTCTGGGGTACCAGTTTGTGGCTGTGTTCGATTCGACACTGGCCGTCATTGTTTATGAATGGTACGCCGAAGGTCTCGGTTCTATCGTAACTGTTACGAGCCTCCCCGATGAGACAAATCCCAATTTTACTGAGGCGAGCAGGGTGCGGCGGTTGTATCGAACAAATGCAATTGCGAACAGGCCGCCGGAGATTCTTTCCGACTCCACGGCCAGGGCCGTTGAGGACCGATTCTTCACCTATGCGGCAATAGCCATCGATCCCGACGATGATTCCCTCGCAATCTCCTTTGCAGGCTATCCAGGCTGGTTGTCCCCTTCCGATTCGGTCATCGCCGGAACGCCTGTTGAAGGGACAAGGGACACGAGTTTTACAGTCATTGCCACCGACGGCCTCCTTTCAGACAGCTTGGTGGTGAGAGTAGCTGTGCTGGCGGTGAACGATCCGCCGGTCATCGTTCCGCTGCCGGACACGAGTTTTGTTTCCGGGGACTCGGTCCTCCTCAATCTGGGTCAATACGTGGAGGACGTCGATTCGCCGGACTCGGCCCTCTTTTGGTCGGCTGTGGCCTCCACTGAATCGGTGGAGGTGACCATACAAGGGGACCGGGCTGTGCTCACAGCTCCGGACTTCGAAGGGACGGCCGAGGTGGCCTTCACCGTGGTGGACGACAGCTCAGCCAGCGATACCGATACCATGATCGTCACAGTTTTCAAACCCATCAACAGGCGGCCGGTGATCACTTCCGACTCCACGGCCAGGGCCGTTGAGGACCGATTCTTCTCCTACGCGGCAATAGCCATCGATCCTGACGGTGATTCCCTTGCCATTTCTTTTGCAGACTATCCAGGCTGGTTGTCCCCTTCCGATTCGGTCATCGCCGGAACGCCTGTTGAAGGGACAAGGGACACGAGTTTTACAGTCATTGCCACCGACGGCCTCCTTTCAGACAGCTTGGTGGTGAGAGTAGCTGTGCTGGCGGTGAACGATCCGCCGGTCATCGTTCCGCTGCCGGACACGAGTTTTGTTTCCGGGGACTCGGTCCTCCTCAATCTGGGTCAATACGTGGAGGACGTCGATTCGCCGGACTCGGCCCTCTTTTGGTCGGCTGTGGCCTCCACTGAATCGGTGGAGGTGACCATACAAGGGGACCGGGCTGTGCTCACAGCCCCAAACTTCGAAGGGACGGCCGACGTGGCCTTCACCGTGGTGGACGATAGCTCAGCCAGCGACACCGACACCATGATCGTCACCGTGCTCAAACCCACTGGCCTCTCCTCTTCGGACGGAATGTTCGTCCCTGAGGAGATCTATCTTTTCCAGAATGAGCCGAACCCTTTCAATCCCACCACCCACATCCGCTTCGCCATCCCCAGCACAGAGCAGAGAGCCCGGAGCTTAGAGCTTAGAGCAGAGAGCGCAGGGTGCGCCCTTCGCGCTACGCTTAAAATCTACAACATTCTTGGACAAGAGGTACAAACATTGGTTGATGCACCGAAGAAGCCTGGATGGTACACTGTCCTTTGGGATGGGAGGAGTTATGACGGCAATGACGTGCCGAGCGGGATATACTTTTCAGTTTTACAGGCAGGGGGATTCTCAGCAACGAGAAAGATGGCTTTGATCAGGTAGCCAATACAGACATTTTGGGAGATGTGGATATGCGGAAAGAGTATCTGACCATTCGAGAGATTGCCGGCCCGCTGGTTCTGGTGGAGGAGGTGGGGGGGGTCAAGTTTGAGGAGCTGGTGGAGCTTCAACTTCCCAACGGTGAACGGCGCCGGGGAAAAGTCCTTGAGGTGAACATGGACAAAGCGCGCGTCCCGCTCTGTGAGGAGGCCACGGGGGTGGATGTCTTCAAGAGTCGGGTGACGTTTTTGGGTAAGGGGATCGAGTTGGGAGTTTCGTTAGACATGTTGGGCCGCGTCTTCGACGGGCTGGGCCGCCCCATCGACAAGGGGCCGGCCATCCTGCCGGAGAGCCGGGTGGACATCAACGGCAGCCCCATCAACCCCTGCGCCCGGGAGTATCCCTCGGAGTTCATTCAGACAGGCATCTCGGCCATCGACGGTCTGAACACTTTGGTCCGGGGCCAGAAACTGCCCATCTTCTCCGGGTTTGGGCTGCCCCACAATCGGCTGGCGGCCCAGATTGCCCGGCAGGCCAGGGTGCTGGGCACCGAGGAGGTCTTCTCCGTCGTCTTCGCCGCCATGGGCATCACCTTTGAGGAGGCCGACTATTTCATCTCCGACTTTCGCCAGACCGGAGCCATCGACCGGTCGGTCCTCTTCTTGAATCTGGCCGACGATCCGGCCATCGAGCGGATCGCCACACCGCGCATGGCCTTCACCGCAGCAGAATACCTGGCCTTCGAGAAGGAGATGCACGTGCTCGTTATCCTGACCGATATGACCAACTACTGCGAGGCCCTCCGAGAGGTCTCAGCCGCCCGAAAGGAGGTGCCGGGGCGCCGCGGCTATCCGGGCTATCTCTACACCGACCTGGCCAGCGTCTACGAGAGGGCAGGCCGCATCAAAGGCAAGAAGGGTTCCATCACCCTCATCCCTATTCTGACCATGCCAGAGGACGACAAGACCCACCCCATACCGGACCTGACAGGATATATCACCGAGGGACAGATCATCCTCTCCAGAGGGTTGCACAAGAAGGGGGTCTCGCCTCCCATCGACGTCCTGCCGTCCCTGTCGCGCCTCAAGGACAAAGGGATCGGTGCGGACAAGACCCGGGAGGATCACTCCGATATCTTCAACCAACTGTTTGCCGCCTACGCCCGGGGCAAGGAGGCCCAGGAGCTGGCCGTCATCCTGGGAGAGGCGGCCCTGTCCGCAGCCGATCGGATGTTCTATGAGTTCGCCGACGAGTTTGAAGCCCGATACGTCTCCCAGGGAGAGTACGAGGAGCGGACCATCGAGGAGACCCTCGATCTAGGCTGGGAACTGCTCTCGGTCTTTCCCACGGTGGAGCTGAAACGGATCAGGCCGGAATGGATCGAAAAATATCTGCCTCGTTTCAAGAAAGAGGAGAGTGCCGATATATCGGTAGTGTAGCCCTTTATGGGCGTATGTTCACATAGATAAAAGGTAATTCTATGCTCCTTGCAGCAAACCCAACGCGGATGCATCTGCTCAGGCTGAAGAAGCGGCTGAAACTGGCCATCCGCGGACACAAGCTGCTCAAGGACAAGCAGGACGAGCTGATGCGCCAGTTCATGGAGCTGGTCAAGCAGATCCGGGGCATGCGGCAGGAGTTGGAGCAGGAGCTCCAACTGGCCTTCAGGCGGTTTACGTTAGCCCGGTCGGTCATGTCCAAGGCGTCCTTGGAGGCGGCCCTGGCCCTGCCCGGCAAGCGGCTGGAGGTGGGAGTGACCACCGGCCGGATCATGAACGTGGAGGTGCCCCTGTTCGAACCCCGGGCCGAGGGCAGGATTTACTGCTACGGCTTCGCCAACACCTCGGGCGAGCTGGACATCTCGCTGAGCTCTCTGGACGCAGTCCTGCTGCGGCTCATCGAACTGGCCCGAGCAGAAAAGACGATGATGCTGCTGGCCGACGAGATCGACCGAACGCGGCGCAGAGTGAATGCCCTCGAATATACCCTCATTCCCAACCTCAGAGAGACCATCCAATTTATTACCATGAAGCTGGAGGAGCTGGAACGGGCCAATCTGACCCGCTTGATGAAGATCAAATCGATGGTCGAGGAGAGGTGACACCCTCTCGCCTCCCACCGCTTTTATCCCTCCCGTCCCATTTGACCCAATAGGTGCCCGGCTGCATGTATAAGGACGCGGCTCTTCTTGTTCCATCTCACCATAGTGCGCATGAAAGACTCCCATGTTGTTTGTAGTCAAGCACGGAGTGGTAGCGGAGTGCTGTTTTGAGGCTACTCCGTTGCACTCCGTAGCTTACTACAAGCTCCAAGCCACCAGCTCCCAAACCCAAACAAGT
>JBHIER010000214.1:0-6126 GCA_046760705.1 bacterium | reverse complement strand
CTCCACCTCCGTCCGCTTGCCAGGCCAGTAGAGCCCGGTCTGATTGACCTGATTATCTTTCCGGTTATTCCTTGCCATATCCTTCTCCCGTCTGCTGGCTCATCCTCTCCTCCAGCCACCTATCCACCAGCTCCTTCTTGAATCTGAACTGTCCCCGGATCCTGGTGGCCGGGAGACCCTCCTCTCTTATGAGTTTGTAGATGGTCCTCCGGGTATAGCCGAGATACTCGGCGAGCTCCCCGGAGTCCATCACCTCTTTGACTTCTTTTGCCATCGTTATCTCATCCCTCCGATCAGGGCTAATCCCTGGGTTATTCGTTGCTGGCACTCCATTTGGGGTCGGGCTTTATACAATAAATCAAGATTTGTTGTATAAATCCAAGCTCCTTCCGTAAGGTGTTCCAGGGGCTTCTCCCCATCTAAGCCTCCTCTTTGAGCCTGGTATTCGCCTTGTTGACCGCCTCGACGAACTTCTCCCACTCGTCAAACTTAAAGGCACAGCTTGCAGAGACATCGGAAGAGGCGATAAAAAGACCCACCTCGTCCTCCTCCATCTCCGCCCCGACAGTGAGAAATTCCCCTATTTTGGTCTCGTCCAGTAAGGTCTTCTTCATTTTCGAGTCCTCCTTAAAATGGAATCTTGAGCCCTTCACGAAACTCAAATTGATAATAATATCAATGAGTTAGGGTAGGACAATTTTAGAGATTTCCTCCTGTTAAATTCCTTCCTAATATCAAGCGGTTATAGGGTACTTCCTGTAAAAAAGAGCCTTTTTCCACTAAAATTTGCCTCCTCAAAAGGGGGGTGGAGGGCAAAAAAGTTGATAAAAAACCCCTTGTGAAGTTTCGTGAAGCCCTCACATTCTCCTCCCTAAGTCTGGCCAAATAGTCCAAGAATATAGATTGCTTAGGGAATTCTGTTTTTGACCTCCTCCCCCTTGAACATGGTCATTATTTTTATCACTCTGGCTTCGCTTCACTTCGATCTTCACGAAAATGGAGGCTATTATGAAAGATCAAAAACTGCTTTTCTCTGTCGAATCCATCCTGGATATCCATCCACTGCAAAACTTCCAGCTCCTCTTTGACAACCTTAAGGCAGATCACCTCGATTCAGCTTACTTCACAGGAAGAAAACCTTTCTCTCGCCAAAGCCTTCTAAAGGCAATAATCTTAAAAAGCCTCAATGGCCTCTCTACATTGACTGATCTAGTCATCGGCTTGAGAAATAACCCCAGCGCAGCCATCCGCTGTGGCTTCAATATCCTTAAACCTTTACCCAGTGTGGAAAGGTTCTCTGAGTTCCCGAGAGACCATGACAATAATGCTTTGCAGAAAATCCGTATCCAACTTGCCCATGAACTCATCTCTATGGGACTCCTCAGGGGGAAGTATCTATCTATTGATTCCTGTCCCCTGCCTGCTAAAGTCAAACAGAACAATCTAAAAACAAATGTCAAAGATCGATTTAATAAAGAGCAGATCTGCAAAGGTGATCCCGATGCTCGACTCGGCGTCATGGTCACATTCTCAAAGTCAAAAAAAGAGATCAGCTACTTCTGGGGTTATCGAAATCATGTTCCATGCAGTAGTAGCTGATGGCATTTATGACAATGCCTCCATCCTGAACTACATCATCACTACTTTAAAAGCAAAACCTCGAATCGCTCTAAATCCACGCAATACAAAAGATCAAACCGAACGCAACTTCTCAAAACCAGGTAATCCCTTGTGCGAGGCAAATTTAGAAATGCTTGCCCGCGGCACATTCTACGATAAGGTACAAAACCGTTGGCCACGCAAGTGGGTTTGCCCCATACACCATTCAAAAAAGATTGCGCAAAAGTTCTTTGTATGCCCTGTCTTTCACCCCAAATTCTTGTCTCAAAAAGGATGTTATGCGTATATTCGAGTTGATGAAGATATCCGTAAGCAAATCGATTATGGCTCGGAGTCCTTCAGAAAAGATTTCAATATGCGAACCGGCTCTGAGCGAGTCTTCTCAAGATTGCTCAGTATCTGTATGCAGAATCCCCCTGTCATCGGGCTTAAAGCCACAGCCAACTATGTCACCATAGCCGATATAACCGTTCTTCTTGTCGCCTTGACTGCTGCAAAATCTCATTCCCCGGATAAAATCCGGTTCATTAAATCCTTCTTACCTAACTTGGACCTCTGAATTTTCCGAGTTTCGTGAAGCCCTATGGAATCTTCCAGGTCTTCCTGACCAGCTTCCTGCCGATGTATTTGTTCTTGGCCCTCCTGGCTATCTTCTTGGGATCCCCGGTCGAAAGTTTCTCGAGGTCGTTGGCCAGCCGGGCAAGCCTGTAGAGGAAACTCACCGTTTTACCCATGACTTGAGCCTCCTTTCTGAAATCTTCCGCAAGGGCACGTATAAGCCCCGCAGAGGGGCTCTCCGATGCCTCCTAATGGTTTGTAACTGATTAGTTTCTGTACTGGATTTTTCCCATCATTCTCATGTCCTCTCATAGAGTATAGCAATCACGCTCCCGCAGTCAAGCGCATTATCGGGCCTGCCTTGCGGCAGACAGGTCTTTTCCGCCCCCAGTTCCGCGGGGTCGAATTTGCGCCCCGCTTTCCCGGAGAGAAGCCCAGATGCGGTCTCAGTCGCAAATCACTTTTGTCAATCTCCTGTTGTCTGTATCTTTTTGTGAAATTAAGGGCTCTCGAGGGAGTTGTCAAGCAAAAATTTGAGGGTTTCTAAAGGGGCCCTCTTGGTTTTTCTTCGGGGTGGCCTTTTTTGGAGTGTGTCCCGGTAGAAAGGGTGTTTTCTTACCTTTTTCCTACGACGATTTTCTCCGCATGTGGCTGAGGAGTATGAGAATCCCAATGACAATAAGAATGAGAGGCCAGGTCCGGCCGATGACCGTCCAGGCCGACCAGGGAAGAGTTCCGAAGTTGTCCAGAAAGAATACTGAGCTGATGAATATGAAAATGGCCGCCGGGATCAGGACTCCCCAATCCCTGGGATTAAAGAGGAAGAGGACGCAGAAGGCGATGCCGACGATGAAGGGGAAGATCGGCCACACCTCATCCATATACCAGGGCAGATAGTAATTCTCCCACAGAAAGAAGAAGCCGCCCACGAGAATGAGGATGGTCCCGGGGAAGACGGCCCTTTTGTCGCGCTTGCCGAAGGCCGAGAAGAAGAGCAAAAGCCCGAGACCGACCAGAAAGAGCGGCCACATGTCGCGCCAACGGAAGAGGTGAAGACTGCGAAAGAGAAAAACCATTCCGATGAATATGAGAAACAGCCCGGGAAAGAGGCTTCGCCTCTTCTTTTCCACCTTGTCATTCATAATCGTATCCCACCAAGATCATGTTTCCTGTTCCCTTTGAAACTCCTCCTCCGGCAACACGATCAGAAGGATGATGTAGGCTAAGAGGCCGAGTCCGTGAGAGACGACGGTCCCGAAGGCCCAGATTAAGCGGACGAGGGTCGGGTCGAGACGAAAATAGTTGGCCATCCCCCCGCACACCCCGCCGATCATCCGCTCCTTCCTTGAACGGGTCAGCTTCCGGGAGGCCGTAGCCTCGGGCTTCAATTCGTCCTGAACTTCATTCCCCCTCTGGCCCCGGCGGGATAGGAGGAGCATGAGGCCAATGAAGATGAGAACCAGAGGCCAGAGAAGCCTCCACGAGAGATGCCAGAACCCCCACATTGGCCATGGAACCAGCGATAATGAACAATGCACCCCATATGAGACCGGCGCTTCTGCTCGGCGATTCTTCCTTCACCGACTCTTCGCTGGCCTGCTCGGGGTTTTCTGGTATGATGATGAGCCCGATGATGTAAGCTATGATTCCCCAACCGGCCACGAAGGCGAGAACGACCAGAGCGATGCGCACGATGGTAGGGTCGATCCCAAAATATTCGGCCAGGCCCCCACAGACACCGCCGATCATCCGCTCCCGGCGGGAGCGGTACAGACGTCTCCCCGACCTCGCCGGCTGGGACTGTTGTTGACCTTTCTGTTCATCACTCATAATTTGCCTCGCATTCAAAAGTGACCAAACTTTCAGTATATTTATCAACTTGGAGCATTGGAAAGTTGGAGTGATGGAGGAGTGGATCGCATTGGAATCTGAATCTGCGGGATCTGGGAACTGGCCCCAAGATTTTCAATACTCCAATACTCCAACACTCCAGTACTCCTGAAGATCTCTGTACCTCTGTGGCAAATAATCCTGGCTATCGAGCTTAGACACAAGAGGGACCAATTTGGTTTCGTGCCCTGGTCCACCGGCAGGCGGAGAAGCCTCATCGCTGTCCCATCAACCTGTGCATCTGGGGAATGACGCGGACGTGCCTCAAATGTCTTTGAGCGACGGAATGGAGCTGTAGGAGAAACTCAGCAGAAGGAGGCCTGGCTCTTTCGACCTCGGTGACAGGCTGGATAATCAAGGGAGTCCCTGGCCTCACTTCAGATATTCGCGCACAGGCCTCTTTCAGCTCGCATGGCTTGGTGGCATCGGTGACCACGATCTTCACAAAGAGATCTTTTTCGGCCCCCTGTTTCAAGAACTGGACGTGTTCCCGGGGGCACCCCCGTTCTCCAGTTGAACTGGGCAACTTCCAATCCATGCCAATGATGTCTATCAGGTCCAGACAATCTGGGAGTTTGTCAGGTAAGGTACCATTTGTTTCTAAGTAGATGGCCGCTCCTTCCCTCTTCAATCTGGCTGCCAATTCCTTAAAATAATCGCTCTGCAACAGCGGCTCTCCGCCGGTCATGCTGACGGAATGGTGATCGAGTAGATTTAAAGAACGGATGAAAGCAACAGCGTCCTCGACTGTGAGGGGATTTTCCACGGTGCGGAATTGAAAAAGATCCGGAGTCTCCTGCACCCGGCATTCCCCTTTCATCTCCTGGCTCTCAGGTGTATCGCAGAAGGAACACCTGAGGTTACAGCCCAAAAACCTGACGAAAATCTGGCGGCAGCCTACGAGCAATCCCTCACCCTGAATCGATGAAAAGATCTCCCGAAGATGCCCGGAACAACTCATGGCACACCCTTGACCTTGCTGCGGGCCAGGGCCAGGGTTTTCATCTCCACCATGTACTGGTTCATCACCGCCTCGGCCAACTCCACCGGGTCGATCCCATAATCTCTCAGTCCTTTGGTCTTGACCGGAGTGTTTTTGCTGCTGACATTGATCCCCACATGGATCATTGTGGAAACAGGACTCAGAGTGGCTATGGACACAGAGAGCTTCCTGTCTTCCTCAAAGAGATCATCTCCAAGGCGGTGAACCACACTACCTTTCAGTCTGTGATTCAACTTCTCCATCAGGATCGTAATCAACAGCTTCTGTCTGAGGAGGGTCTTCTCCAGATCGAGATCGAAGTGCTCGCCGATGAAGTGGAGCATCTCCTCACTGTAGATCGTCTTGTGCTCCTTGCGGTCGGCCAGATCGACCATTTTGTCCGGACTCACATCACACCCACCGATGAAGGCCACGATGCTATCCCCTTGCAGATCGAAGTTCTCGTAGGCCCAATGGGACCGTAATTGTTCTCCGGTGTAGGTGATCTTTTCAGTTAGGAATTTTGATCGCACCTATCCGTCCTCCACATTAAAATCTATTATTGTAGGGGCAATTCATTCACCCCGTTAGATAGCGTAGATTATCTAACAGGGTAAATTGCCCCTACAATAATATAAATTTCAGTAAAAGACCAAGAGCCAAGGCGAAAGAAGTGCTCCCCAAAGTCCCGACGAGATAATACTCAGCAAATTTTCTCTCCTTCAAAATTTCAAATCTGGCAATTGATTTTGCTGTCAAGATGAAAGCAATGGCACTGTACTGATCCACCAAAACGAAAGTGATGACGATAAACCTTTCAAAATAGCCTATGTATTTGCCAGCGTCTTTAAGTCCACTCGCTTCGGGTAAATCAAACTCTTTAAGAACACCTTTGACAAATTGTTCTCCAGCAAAAATGGTGATCAAATAGCCAGCAACTAACCCAATGATTTTAAGCAGGATCATATTTTTGCAACTCTATAAGGATTTGAATCCATAATTTCAATGCTACTGCCTTGAAGTTCGTTTTGCAAGGCTATAACCTTGCATTTGGCTTTTGCAAGGCTATAACCTTG
>JBHIER010000213.1:0-6167 GCA_046760705.1 bacterium | reverse complement strand
TGGGCAGAATGGAGTAGTAATAGTTTCGGTGGACGGTGAAATAGTCGAAGAGGAGGGGCTCGATAGCGGCCCACTGATCGAGGCGCATGGAGTCCATAACAATAAAGATCACATTCACCTCCGATCGGAGCTCAGGGACAATGTGTTGGGCGACGACATCCACGGAGAGGGGAGGCCGGTCTCCCCCTTCGAGCCAACCGGCATAGTGGCGTTCGACGAACTTCGCAAATTCGATGTTGCACTCGTGTCTCTGATCCCGGTGGCTCTGTCTCAACCCGACGTCCTCGCTGCGGTCCAGCTCAATGTCCCATTTGACCAGCTTGCTGTGGATGTCGATCCAATCGCGCCACGAAACCGGCCCCGAGAGGAGGCTTCTGATCCGATTCGACTCAGTGACGTAGTCCTGAGTGACCCGACCCTGTTGGATCTTTTGCCTTTCTAAGATCTTCTTGCACGCCGAAAGGATCTGGCTGGGGTTGACCGGCTTGGTCAAATAGTCGTCGATACGCTTGCCGATGGCTTCGTCCATGAGCCGTTCTTCCTCGCTCTTGGTGATCATGATCACCGGCAGACCAGGGTTCAGGTCCTTGATCTCGGTGAGGATGGCCAGACCGTCTTTGCCTGGCATCATCTCGTCCAAGAGGACCAGATCGAAGGGTTCCTTCTGCACCAACTCCACAGCATCAAGGCTGCTGTTGGTAGCCGAGACCGAGTAACCCCGTTCCTCCAGGAACAGAATGTGGGACCGGAGCAGGTCGATCTCATCATCAACCCACAAGATTCTCTTCATCGCTTCCACCATTCCTATCCTTAATCATCAGCAACCGAGACCTGCCGCATATTTTATCCACCAGGGCGGGGGACAAATTGGAGTATTGGAGAGTTGGGGTAGTGGACCGCGCTAAGATCTGAATCTGCGGGACCTGGGAACTGGTGCTAAGATTTTCAACACTCCAATACTCCAACACTCCAGTACTCCCATAATTGATTCGAAAGCTCTCTGAGCCCCGTTGAGGGGTGTGACTCTGTGGCCCTTAGTCACGGTAAAAATACCCGAAAAATGGGGTGCTGTCAAGGGGAAATTGAGTCTCAGGCCTGGCAGAGTTACAGCCCAGTATAGCCTCTCAAAAGTCTTGTCCTCAATACCGGCCATTCTAAATGTCTGAAAGCAGATAGAACTCTTGTTGGAAATCCGAATATCCAAAACTTGCCCTCCGCGAAAGCCGGGGATTCGATATTCGAGTTCAGATTTCCCTGTCCCTCATAGATCAATCACAGGGTTTTCTTCGTAATAATCTATTGCCAATAGACGGTACAGAATTTATGTCACAGTGTACCAGTTTCTATTTTCTAACGGGTAATGTCAGCAGGAAGGTTGTTCTTTGGCCGGGCGTACTTTCTTTGAGCATGATGCGGCCGCTGTGGTACTCCTCGATGATCCGCCTAGCCAGGGTCAGGCCGAGGCCCCAACCCCGCTTCTTGGTACTGTAACCAGCGGCGAAGATTCTGCGCTGGGCCTTGGCATCGATGCCCCGGCCGGTGTCGGTGAAGGTGATGGCCACGCAATTCTTGTCGTGGTTGAGACCGGCCCCGATCTCGATCCGGCCGCCGTTGTCCCCGATGGAATCTATGGAATTTTTGAACAGATTCTCAAAGACCCAGCCTAAGAGCTCTCTGTTCACTCGCAGGGCAGGGATCTCATCGTATCGCTCCCGGATCTCGATCTGCTTGCTCAACTGGGGCAGGCGCTGGCGGAAGTAGCTCACCGTCTCGGAGAGGATGGGAATGACCGATTGCTCCTCCAGCTTCGGCTCCGAGCCGATCTGGCTGAAACGGGAGACAATTTTGTTGAGACGCACCAGGTCGCTCTCGATCTCGCGCACGATCTCTCTGAGCCTCTCCTGATCCAGGCCCTCCTTTACGCCTCCGGCCTTGATCAGTTCCAGCCAGCCCATCAGCGACGAGATAGGGGTCCCCAGTTGGTGGGCCGTCTCCTTGGCCATACCGATCCAGATGTAGCGCTGCTCGCTCCTCTTGATGTTCCGAAATCCGAGGAACCCGATGAAGATGAACAGACCGACGACGACAATTTGGACCACAGGCATCCAGCTCAATTGCCTCACCAAGCCGGAGTCACCGTAGTGGAGATAGCCCACGATCTGGCCTGTCTCCTTCACCAGTAAGGGGATGGGTTCTGTCTTCGCATCCATTTTGGCCAGAATGCGGCCCACTCTGGTCAACCCCTTCTCGCTCCGGTCGTCGACCTCAACCCCGATCCCCTTCCAGGCATAGGGCTGACCGGCGGCCGTGGTAGCAATGATAGGAAAGTCTGTGGGTCGAATGACTTCATCGAAAATGAGGCTTAGCTCCTCCCCGTCTGAAAGCTCAGAGGTGGCAGCGGCATAGAGGTTGGCATACACGTGGAGGAGCTTTCGCTCGTTGTCCCTCAATCGGTGGACCACATATTGGCTGTAGATGAGAAAGGCCAGAATGAGGAGGATGGCTATAATGAAGAGGCAGCCTTTAAAAAAGGCTGACATTTCGTATGTACGCCCAGAGGGTCCGAGCCCGTTCTCTTTCGGAAAAAGTCGCATCGTAATAAACCCTTCATAAACTACTGAGATGCGGAGCAGATAGAGATGTTTATATTAATCTTTACGTCTCAGCACCTGATCTGACATATATTTCGGGTCTGGATTTCATAACATTTTGTTTTTCGTCTATCTCTGTGTCTCTGCGCCTCTGTGGCGAATATTCCAGGAAACATCTGAGCGATGAGGTCATCAGGCCCATCGTCTTTAGGTTGTCAGCCAATCAGTTCCAGGCCGCCCATGTACTTCCGCACCACCTCCGGGACGACCACGGTTCCTTTCTCCGTCTGATAGTTCTCTAAGAGGGCGATGACGGTTCTGGGCAGGGCCACCCCTGATCCATTCAACGTGTGAACGTACTCCACCCTGCCTGTCTGCTCTCTGCGGAAACGGATGGCCGCCCTCCGGGCCTGAAAATCTTCGAAATTGGAGCATGAGGAGACCTCCAGATACTTTCCCACCCCCGGAGCCCAGACTTCGATGTCGTAGCATTTGGCCGCAGCAAAGCTGAGATCGGCCGTACAGAGGGAGACGACCCGGTAGGGCAGTCCCAACAGTTGGAGCACCTCCTCGGCATCCCTGAGCAACCTTTCCAGTTCATCGTAGGAGGTTTCAGGGCGGACAAATTTGACCAGTTCGACCTTGTCGAACTGATGCACCCGGATCAGACCGCGGGTCTCCTGGCCGTAAGAGCCAGCCTCGCGGCGAAAACACGGGGTATAGGTCACGTAGTATGCCGGCAGGTCCTTCTCTCTCAAGATCTGATCCTGATAGATGTTGGTCACAGGCACCTCTCCTGTGGGGATGAGGAAAAGGTCGTCCAGCTCGCACAGGTACATATCCTCTGCCAGTTTGGGAAGTTGCCCGGTGTTGGTCATGGATCTGCGGTTGACCACAAAGGGTAGGGCCAGCTCAGTGTAGCCGTGTCTCTCGGTATGAAGTCCGAGCATAAAGTTGATCAGCGCCCTTTCCAACCTGGCCCCCAGTCCTCTGAAAGTGACGAACCCCGAACCGGACATCTGGGAACCGCTCCGAAAGTCGATGATCTCCAGCCGCTCGCCGATCTCCCAGTGGGGCAGAGGCTCGAACTCAAACTCCCGCTTCTGACCCCACTTTCTTATTTCTACGTTGTCGGTTTCACCGCAGCCCACCGGCACCGAAGGGTGGGGAAGATTTGGTATGGCCAACAGGACGGTCTGGATCTTGGCCTCGATCTCCCTGATCTCCCCTTCGAGATCCTTTATCTTTTGAGCCACCTGTTGCATGAGTTGGATCTTCTCGGAGGCGTCCTTTCTCTCACTTTTGAGCCGGCCGATCTCCTCTGAGGTGACGTTCCGTAAGTGCCGCAACCCATCGGCCTCGGCCAACAGTGCCCTCCGTTCCTTGTCCCAGCGGAGAAAGGCATCGATGTCGGCCTCCTCCCCTTTATTGGCAACACCCCTTTTTACTGCCTCCACATTCTCGCGAATGTACTTCTGATCTAACATGCAGTCCCTTTCATTGTGACGGTCCCATCTCGGAGGAAAAATACATAGAAAAGGAGGGGTTGTCAAGAAAAGAGTTGACAAATTCGTCCGAGCGCCGCTGAGCTCTCTCAGTTCAGGGGGGATCTAATGGGCCCCTTTCCCCTTGATCATGACGGCCGCAGTCTGCAAAAGGATCTTCAGGTCGAGCATCAGGGACATGTTTCTCAGATAGTAGAGGTCGTACTTCAGTTTCTCGCGGACGTCGTCCAACGAGCAATCGTACTTATGTTTCGTCTGGGCCCAACCGGTCAGCCCCGGTCGGACTTTCAACCGTTTCGTATAGAGGGGAATTTTATCCTTCAACTGTTCGACGAAATAGGGCCTCTCCGGTCTGGGGCCGACCAGACTCATCTCACCCTTGAGAACATTGATGAATTGGGGGATTTCGTCCAGTCTGAACTTTCGGATGACCCGGCCGACGCGGGTGATCCGAAAGTCGTCCTTCTGGGCCCACACCGGCCCGGTGCGCTTTTCGGCGTCTCGCACCATGGAGCGAAATTTAATCATGACGAAAACCTTCCCGTCCTTTCCGACCCGGTCCTGGGTAAAGAAGATAGATCCCTTCGTGTCCAATCGGATGAGCATGGCGATCAGAGCCCATAACGGCCAGAAGAAGAGGAGCACAGGCAGGGAGACGCCGATATCCATGGCCCTTTTGAGCTGTCGCTCCAGAGGGGCCATCGGTTCGGCCAGCAGGTCTATTAAGGGGAACCCGGAGATCTCCTGCGTCTTTACGTGACCGCTCACGATATCGTACAGATCCGGCACAATTTTGAGGTTCACCGGCAGACCGTTGCAACTGTCGATAATATCCAGGATCTCCTGATGCGACCCCGACTCCACAGCGACAATAATGTCGCTCACCTTCAACGTATCCACCAGATGAGGAATTTGCTCGTAGGTGCCCAAAAAGGGCACGCCGTCCAGCCCATTCTGCACCCCATCTGGCCTCTTGTCCACAAACCCGATCACCTCATAACCCAGAGCTGGATGGCCCTTGATCTTTTTGAGCAGATCCCCACCAGTGGTCCCTCCACCGACGATGAGGGTGTTCCTTCTCCCGATCCCCTTGATCAAGAGATGTCTTTGAAAGCTACGGATGCCCAGACGGCCTGTGCAGACAAAGGTGAAGAGAATGAACCAATAGGCTGAGAGAAGAAGAGCGGAAAGGAGAAACGGAGCCTCGAGGTTGAAGGTGACAATGGACAGGATGACCATACCGAAGAAAGAGACCTTAAATGCTTGAAAAACTTCGTCCAACCGTGACTGATTGTACCAGGACCTATAGAGTCCAAAGAGGGTAAAGAAGATGAGCCAGTAGATGGAGAGAGCCCCAGCCAGAGCTCCGTTCAGTCTTTCGGGAAAGGTGACGAACCACCTTCCCTCAACCTGCGCTCCTATCTGCGCACCAACAGTGACCACCGCAAAAGCGAGGTTGAAGGCGACGATGTCCGTGATGAGGAGCAGACTTTTCTCTTTTGATTTCGACATATTGTGACGTTACAGAGTTTCCGTGCGCCGGCTGGAATCGAGCAATCGGCAGTGAGATTGAAACGGCGAATTGATCGCCTCTCCGTTTCTCAGTTCACCCCCCAGGCCACTCGGGAGAGGCCCCCGCCGACCTTTTCGCAGCTCCCAGACGGCAACCGACATCTCTCTCAATATATATCTTTTTGGCCCCCTTGTCCACCCCCATTTTCGGCATATCCAAAAAAGAGGGGGTCTCGGAACTCTCCGGCATCCCCTTCCTCGTAGGCGCGGACGTTCCTGCCTGCCCTCAGAAGGGGCCGACACAGAGTTCGGCCCCTGCGCTTGGTCTCCCCGCCAACCGTAGCCGCGGTTTCCATACCGCGCATCTGTAGGCGCGGACGTTCCTGCCTGCCCCCTTGATAATCTATCCAACGGGGTCCGCCCGCTCTTTTGACACTTTGTCCGCCCTGAGTTGGATAAGGCTCACAAAAAAACTGCAGAACAATCTCCGGAAGCTGTCGATTGTTCTGCAGGAGGAAGAATCAGGTTTTTTTACCTGAGAGGTTTGAAAAACACCGCA
>JBHIER010000212.1:0-6183 GCA_046760705.1 bacterium | reverse complement strand
TACGAGGGGTTGGAGGGTCAGCTTATGGATGTGAACTACTACGTCTACCCCGAGGACTACACCAATGCTTCGGAAGATTTTAACGTGACGGTGGACATGATCGACTTCTTCGCTTCAAAGTACACCGAATACCCCTTCATCGACGAAAAATACGGGATGGCCGAATACACCGGCTATTATGCGGCCATGGAGCATCAGACGTGCACGAGCCTCGATTCCTCCTATATCACCGGCACCCATGAACGGGATTATGTCAGCCCACGAGCTGTCCCACCACTGGTGGGGTAACTCCGTCTCCCTCGGCAGTTGGCACGACGTCTGGCTCAAGGAGGGCTTCGCCTCCTACTCCGAGGCCCTCTGGTGGGAGAACGTCTACGGTCCCTACGGGCTACAGAATTACATGACAAGGACCCAGGGTGCTTTGGGTCTCACCGAATCGGTGTACCGCTATGACGTGACCGACCCTGGTCAGATCTTCGTGTCCGAAGTCTACGATAAGGGGTCCTGGGTCCTGCACATGCTTCGACACGTCCTCGGGGACGACGCTTTCTTTGACATCCTCCAACAGGTCTACGAAACGTATGCCTACGGCAACTATGTTACCGAAGAGTTCCAGAATGCGTGCGAGCAGGTCTCCGGCCAGGATCTGGACTGGTTCTTCCAGGAGTGGGTGTATGATGTGTGGCATCCAGAATATTATTGGGGATGGAGCGCCAAGGACATCGGAGCCAGCTACCAGATCTCAGGCTTCATCGATCAGACTCAGGAGGACGGGCCCACCTTCACCATGCCTCTCGATATGGGTGTCGTCAGCCCCGGAGGGGATACTACGATTGTGGAGACCTTATGGATCGACGAGCGGTCTGAGCGCTTTCAGTTTGTTGTGGAGGAGGAACCGGTCGAGGTTCTGCTCGACCCCTACAACTGGGTCCTCAAGGAGCAGAGCGTGGTCACTGCCCCGGTTGTCAGCTACGCCACCCATTGGGTCGATGACAGCGGCGGGAATGGAGACGGCCGGGCCGATCCCGGAGAGACGGTGAATGTGATCGTCACCCTCAACAACACCGGGGTAGACGTCTTCGAGCTGTCGGCCCATTTGAGCACCACCGATCCGGACATCGAGATCACCGCAGCCACTTCAGCATACGGTGATATGGACCACGGAGCCGCGGCGGACAATGAGGGCTCCCCATATTCTCTGAAAGTGAGTTCTGGGATTCAGCCCCATGTCGTCACCTTCACCCTCACCTTCACCGGTCAGGGCGGGTACACCGGTGTGGACAGCTTCTATCTGACAGTGGGCACGCCGACGGTCCTGATGGTGGACGATGATGGTGGAGAGGCGTCCGAGGGGTTTTACGTCCGCCCTCTGGCGGCCAAAGGTATTCCCTTTCAGGTGTGGGACGTCTCGATTGAAGGCTCGCCTGGGGATACCCTAAGATTCTTCGATGTAGTCGTCTGGTTTACCGGAGCTGCTCGAGAGAGTACCCTCACCGCCTCGGATCAAGCCGACATTGCCGCTTACTTAGGCGCGGGTGGACGCCTTTTCCTCAGCGGTCAGGACATCGGCCACGACCTGGCCGAGCTCGGCCGCGGACCCGATTTCTTCACCAATTATCTGCACGCCAGCTTTGTGACCGATGTGTCGGACGAGTACTTCTTGCAGGGGGTGAGCGGTGACCCCATATCGGGCCAGTTCGGCCTCCTTCAACTCGACGCCCAACAGGAGAGCCCCGATGTCATCTCACCTGTGGGAGGGGCCAACATCACCCTCGAGTACAGCCCCTCAGGCAATGCGGCCGGAGTAAAATACGGCGGCGACTACAGGGTTGTCTACTTTTCCGTGGGTTTCGAGGGCATAAAAACGTTGACCGGTGACCCCGAGCCGATGCGGGCCGATATGCTGGACAACATCATAACCTGGCTGCAGTTTGAACCCACCAAAGGGGATGTGAACGAAGACGGCCAGATCAACATCATCGATGTGGTGTGGACCGTCAACATCCTTTTGGGCCTGATCACTCCTACGCCGTCGCAGGAGTGGGCTGCTGACTTCAATGAGGACGGCAGCGTGAATATCATCGACGCCATTCAAATTGTGAACGAGATATTGGGTCCCGGGCAGGGATAACTGTCGGGGCTTGCCCCTGTCGCGATAGATGGGCAGCCATGATCTTGGAATATAGGAGTCCTCCCCTCTGAGAAGATCCCAGAGGGGAGGACACCCCTACGAGCTACACCAAAAAATGAAAACTTCTCTTGACCAGGGGTTGACTTTATCTTATATTCCAACTACCGTCAGGTGATTGGTGTCAGCCCTGTGTGTCTCTCTGAAACCGGCTCTGCAGAGGGGACCCAGTACGGGCAAGGTGAGATACTCTTTTGCTGGTCCTGCTCTTAATGTGAACTTTGGAGGTGAATAATGAGAAAAGTGACCGTTTCAGGTCTGGCCATTGACTCCAATAGCAACTCGCCTGTCGTCCTGTTGAAGGAGTCCGGCGGCTCAGGAGTGCTGCCGATATGGATAGGACCAGCAGAAGCCAGCGCCATAGCCATGGAGTTGGCCGGTATCACCATGAAGCGTCCTCTCACCCACGACCTGTTGCGGACGGTGATCGACGGGCTGGGGGCAAAAGTCCTGAAGGTGGTGGTGAGCGACCTTGTGGGCCAGACCTTCCACGCAGAGATCTACATCCAACGGAACAAGTCATTGGTGAAAATCGATGCCCGGCCCAGCGACTCCATCGCCTTGGCCTTAAAGACGAAGGCGCCCATCTTCGTTGCCAAGAAGATTTTCGCCTTCGACGAAGAGTCCTCCGAAGTCTCGGAGGAGAAGCGGGCCCAGGAACTCCGGGAGCGCTTGCAACGCATCAATCCTGAAGATTTTGGGAATTACACCTTCTAATCTGGATTGTCCGCCACAGAGGCACAGAGAACTTTGAAACATAAGAGTAATGGAGTATAGCAGTGTTGAGGTCAGTCCGTAGGTCCTCCAGATTCAGATTCCAACACGATCCACCACTCCAACGCTCCAATACTCCAACCCGATGAGGCTCTCCTTTTCTGTTTGTAAAAGTTTCTCACTCTTCAAGGTCTCCAGCCCCCTCAGGGCGGTCTCTGTGAGATGGGTGATCGGAGTCCTCCTCGTCATGGCCGTCTCCGGCCCCTGCGATCCAATCCAGGACAATCCTGAAGTGGAGAGTCTCTTCGCTCAGGCCGTGGTTGACTACAAAGAGAGAGCCTATCGGTCGGCCCAAGCAGGATTCCAGAGGATTTTGGACCTCCCCCTCAACCAGAGATATTCCGCAGCCCTGCTCATGATAGGGAAGACCTACTACAAACTTCGAGCGTACGATGAGGCGATCCTCAGGGCAGAGAGGCTCTTCCGAGAATTCCCCACCTCAACATATGTGGACGACGGCCACTACCTTCTGGGCAACTGTTACTATCGTCAAGGTAGATACTATGAGGCGGCCGAAGAGTATCTGACCATCATCGAGACGGAGGGCGATCCCAGGCTGGTGGAAAGGGCCCATTCTCTGCTCAAGATGTTGATCGCAGAAGGCCTGAGTTCCGATGAGCTCAGCCGTCTCTCCCGGAGACACCCTGTTCTCATGGAGGCAGAGCTGACGCAATTCAGGGTCGGGGTCATCAGTCCGTTGACCGGCGATTTTTCGGATGCCGGGCAGGAGATGGTTCGGGGGATCGAATTGGCCTCAACCCTTTCAGGCCTTGGGAGGGTAGAGCTTCTCCTCGAGGATTCCGGCGGCGATCCCCTCCGGGCCGTAAAGGCAGCCCAAGAGCTCACGGGCCAGGAGTCGGTTGTTGTCATAGTCGGGCCGGTGCGGAGCGAACCCACGGTGGGTGCGGCGGCTGTGGCCGACTGCGAGGAGGTGGTGTTGATCACCCCAACAGCTACCGAGACGGGCATCGCCGCCATCGGGCCGTACATCTTTCAGATCAACGTGACCCCCCAGACTCAGGGCGCGGCCGTGGCCGAGTACGCCATAGACCGTCTCGGCCTGAGGCGGTTCGCTGTGCTGGCCGTCTCAGACTCGTACGGGAAGGACCTGGCCGGCGGTTTCGTCTCGAAAGTGGAGCAGTTGGGCGGAACCATCCTCAGCCAGGAATGGTATTACGAAGGGACGGCCGACTTCTCGCCCCAATTGACCCACATCCGGGATGCCGGCCTGGCCTTCGAACAGGCCGATTCCCTGGCCTGGGAATGGAAGCTCTTCGGATTGAAAACGAGCGGCCTGATCGACACTACGGCTGAAGACCTCTTCCCGCCTGTGGACAGCATCGACGGGCTCTTTCTGGCCGCATACGGTGAGGACATCGCACTCATCGCCCCCCAGGTGGCCTTTCAGAAGATCAACACCCAGTTGCTGGGCGGAAACAGTTGGAACTCTGAGGAGGTCTTCGTTGGCGGAGTGCGGTACGTCGAAGGGGCGATCTTTGCGGCCGATTTCTTCGCCGGAAATCGATCGGCCCAATACCTCCAATTTTTGGACGGATACCGGCAGCGCTACGGCCAGAGCCCGAGCAAAGTGGCCGCCCTCAGTTACGACGCCATGAAGCTACTCCTGGAGATTTTTGGAAAAGGGGTCAGGTCAAGCAAGGAGATACGGGATCGCCTGGCTGAAACGCGCAATTTCCAAGGGGCCTCGGGCACCATCTCCTTCCTGCCCGGCGAACGGGCCAACTCCCATGTCTTCTTTCTCACCATTCGCAACGGTGAAATCGTCGAATTGGATTAGGGGAGTTGTATGGCTTGGAGGATTCACCATAGGGAATTTAACCGGCAGAGGCATGGTCGTTGAGGAAAAATTACAGAGGTTGGAAGCGACCCTGGAAAAGATGGGCAGCCTCCTGGTGGCCTTCTCAGGAGGAGTGGACAGTACCTTTCTTCTGAAGGTGGCCTACGACTGCTTGGGCGACAATGTCATCGCGGTGACTGCCAATTCAGACACCTACTCTTCGCAGGAGCTGGTCGAAGCGAAGGGGTTTGCTGAGGCTTTGGGTGTGCGCCACATGATCATCGATTCAGAGGAGCTCCACATCCAAGGCTTTCGGGAGAACACACCGCAGCGCTGTTACTACTGCAAGCAGGAGCTCTTCTCCCGACTGAAAGGTATTGCTCGGCGGGAGAATGTAGCTTGGGTGGCTGACGGCACCAACTCCGACGACACAGGGGATTACCGGCCCGGTATGAAGGCAGCGGCCGAATTGGGGGTGCGGAGCCCCCTCAAGGAGGCCGGGCTGACCAAGGAGGAGATCCGCCGGTTGTCAAAAAAGATGGGCCTTCCGACCTGGGACAAACCTCCTCTGGCCTGTCTCGCTTCCCGTTTCCCGTACGGCACAGAGATCACCAGGGAAGAGCTGCGAAGGGTCGGAGAAGCGGAGAAACTCTTGAGGAACCGGGGGATCAGGACCGTGCGGGTCAGGCATCACGGCCACATCGCCAGAATTGAGGTGGGTGTCAAAGAGATGGCCCGATTCTTTGAGCCGGACTTTCGCACTGAGGTGATTGAAGAACTGAAGCGGTTGGGCTACCTGTATGTAGCCCTCGATCTCGAGGGCTACCGCAGCGGAAGCATGAACGAAGTTTTGAACCCCGAGGAAAAACTGCAGCCACAGAGGCACAGAGACACGGAGAATTGGTACGGCGGCGATGGCTAAGAATCAGAAAGAGGATCATGCCTCAAGCGAGGCCGCCCTCCTCGACAAAATTGCCCGCAGGATTGTCGATCGAGGGCTGTCGGCACCGGCGGTTATTTTTCTCGAATCGACAAAACCCCTCAACTTCTTAGGTTGTCAGGCCCTCAACTTCCTCGAGCCCTTGGTCCAAAGCATGTTCAGTATAAAGAACTACAACGAATTCATCCGGCTTATGGAACGCAGATCCAACATCGAAGAACTCATCCTCCGAATAGAGAGGCTGGAGGAGGAGAGCAGGGGTGCGAAGAGAGACTGAACGAACGTCTCAGAAATTCTATAAAGTGGGCAGAATATCTCAATTAGTCTCTGCCCGGAAACACCTTTTTTCCTGCCATTCTGAACCTTGTCCTGAATCAAGCCTGTCCTGGCGACAGGCCAGGTTCAGTATCTCCGATTTCGGAATCCTTGTCCCTATGTATACGGGGCAGGCTCTGAAGGAGCTTATCCGCGCTCGATGCGGGG
>JBHIER010000211.1:0-6230 GCA_046760705.1 bacterium | reverse complement strand
TCATCCTGAACTCATTTCAGGATCTCCGTCTGTTGCCTCCAAGTTTTGTGCCCTTTTGTGTAATTTTGTGGCCGATTTTGTGGCTTAATAGATTAACCGTTTGTGTTCGCATTTTTTCTCACCAAAGTTTATCAAAATTCCAACTTTAATTCCGGTAGCTTTGAGATAATTGATAAGTTGTGCCTCATGGGTTGGATTGTACTCCTTCTCTGCTTTCAATTCAACAATAATTTTGTTCTCAACCAGAATATCTGCTCTGTATTCCCCAACCTGTTCACCCTTATAAAGCACATCAACGGGATGTTGACCTTCGGCAGGTATACCCTGCAACCTCAATTCTACGAGTAAAGCATTTTCGTAAACCTTTTCCAGGAATCCATATCCAAGTACCTTATAAACCTCAAACGGCGCCCCGACAATTTTGTAATTCAAATCCTTGTATAAAATCTCCTCAGCCACAAACTCTCCTTTTTTTAGGCCACAAAACTTCACAAAATCTCACGAAATGTCATCCTGAATTCATTTCAGGATCTCCGTCTGTTGCCTCCAAGTTTTGTGCCCTTTTGTGTGATTTTGTGGCTCAATTTTGTGGCTTGCGTCTCGTATAAATAGCCCTGTACTTTGTACAATCCACCTCAAAGCATTCCGTGCATTCGCCGACCATCTCTTCAGGGCGGACCGGCTCAACCCGGACCTCAAACCCCAAGGATGTGTAGAGCCCTACCAGTTCCTTCACCCGGGGCTCATCAACCACTGACCGCTTCTCCCAACCCTTCCGTTTGAGTTCCTTCTCCTTTGTCATAATCAATCTGCTGTCTTCTGATTTCACAAATTACTCTTTCTTTTTTGTGTCTTTTTGTGCAATTTTGTGGCCAAGAGAGGTGACGATCTGCTGCTCATCGTCAAGGGCCAGGTCTAATTTTCGGCGATAATAGTTCATGCGTCTTTTACCCGTGATTCGGGCATCAATCTCAACGATGCAATCGTAATCCTTAAGTCTAATGACTCGAATGATTATGTCTTCCTTTGCAATCTTTGCCATTTAAAATTTTTCTCCTGTCAAAACAGATCATCCAGTTCGTTCAATCTCTCGCCGGGCATGCGGCCATGGTCTTTCAGGTATTGCTGAATGAGCTCACTCTCCCGCTTGGTATACATAGGATTCTCTTCAAAGAGAAAATACTTGGCTTTCTCGCTTTGGTGCAGCGCCTCTTCCAACCCCTGGCGCAGGTTCATCGTCCCGGTTATCTGCAATACTTCTTTACCTTCGTCGAGCAGTTGAAAGACTCCTTCCACTTCCGGAACAGAATTTAATATTTCTGGAGTAAATTCCAACCATTTTTCGACCTCTGGTGGAAATATGACCGGAGTCATCTCCAACCGCAGATCGCACTGCAAGCAGCGCTTTGCCTCTTCTGTAGCCTGTTTCGGGTCATAACCCAGCTCGATTTCAGCAAAACTCTTTATTCGCTCACTAATGGGCAGACACGCCATCTTGACTCGCGGCCGATCCCCAAATCCCTCGTCCCGGCCGAGCTTCCGCTCCGGCTTCTCCAAAGGAACCAATGTTTCGTCGACCTCTCCTCGACCGCCCAAAAACCTGTCAATGGAGACAGCCGCCTTCCGACCTGCGGCAACGGCCTCAATGACCGAGGTCGGACCGTCGACGCAATCACCGCCTGCGAAAACACCCGGGACATTTGTGGCCAGAGTCTCGCTGTCAATCTTTACGGCCCCACTCTCGGTGGTTTCAAGCCCTGCCCCTTCCAAAAAGGAGCAATCCGACGACTGACCAATGGCTAAGATCACCATGTCAGTCTCAATCCTCTTCGTCTTCGATTCATCAAAGGATGGATTGAACTTCCCCTCGTCGTCGAAGACGGAGGTACATCGGATCAAATCTATCCCTGCAACGTTCCCATCTCTTCCAAAGATACGTTTCGGTCCCCAGGTGGGATGAAGAACGATGCCCTCGTCCACCGCTTTTTGAATCTCCCATGGGTGGGCCGGCATCTCTTCCGCACACTCGAGGCAGGCCAACCAAATCTCCTTTGCTCCCAGGCGGCGGGCAGTCAAGGCCACATCGACGGCCACGTTGCCACCGCCGATAACGGCCACTCGATCCTTGACCACGACCTCCTTGCCGAGGTTCACATCTCGCAGGAAATCCAATCCCCACAGAACGCCCTTTAAATCGGTCCCGTCAATATTCAGCCTTTTGCTCAAGGGTGTGCCTGTGGCCACGAAAATGGCACCAAACCCTTCAACCTGAAGGTCTGCGAGGGACTTCGTGCCTCCAACCGGCGAGTCGGTCTTGATCTCCACGCCCAGCGCAATGATCTTGTCGATCTCTCTTTTCAGCACTTCGGTAGGCAACCGATACGGGGGCAGGCCTACCCGCATCATCCCCCCGGGCTCGGGCAGAGCTTCGAAAACGGTCACCGAGTGACCCAGCCTGGCCAAATAATAGGCCGCAGTGAGGCCAGCCGGTCCTGATCCAATAATGGCCACCCGTTTCTCTGTTGCGGGGGCAACTTTGAGATTCCCCTTTCCCGGTCCCGAGTCGTTCTCAGCGGCAAAGCGTTTCAGAGCACATATGGCAATGGGCTCATCCACCTCGCCACGGCGGCAGACCTCCTCGCAGGGATGAAAGCAGACGTGCCCTAAAATCTCCGGAAATGGTACCTTCTCCCGAACGACGGCGGCCGCTTCGGCAAATCTGCCCTGCGCAATGAGTCGGACGTATCGGGGCACATCGATCCGGGCCGGGCAGTGGTGAAGACAGGGCACCAGAGCGATTTCTCGGTCGGCCCCTATCACATCTTTGTCGACCAACGCCCCGGTGGGACAGACCTCGACGCAGGCTGTGCAGAACTTGCAGGCCGATTCTCTCAAGGAAGGAGCGACCGAGCCGACGAGGACTTCCCCATCCCGATAGACAAACCCCAAAGAATCAACCCCACGCAGGTCCCGACAGGCCCGCACGCAGCGGGTGCATCCAATGCACAGGTTGTAGTCCCGCTTGAAGAGCGGCTCGTCTTCAAAGATGGGTAAATGAGTGGGGATCCACCTTGGAGTTTCCTCTTCAATCCCAATGTATTCGCCCACCTTTTGCAGCTCACAACTGCCGAACTTCGGGCAGCATCGCTCCTTCTCAGGGACATTGGTCGAACACTGGGTCAGGCTGCACCCCTCCTTCTGAGCACAGGTGAGGCAGGCGTGAGGGTGTTTGGCCATGATGAGGGCCAGATTATCCCGGCGGGCTTGCTGAACAGCAGGGGTGTGGGTCAGAACCACCATCCCGTCCTCGGCGATGGTGGTGCAGGCTCGATGGAGCCCGTCTCTTCCCTCAAGCTCCACCAGGCAGAGCCGACATCCCTCCTTCCCTTCAGGCAGGGGGTCGGGACAAGTCCCCCGAATGGCCTCATCACCTCTATAGACGACCTCGAGAGGAGTCAAGCTCTTCATCGGAGGCAGGTCAGGATGGGAGCAGAGGTGCGGGATGTAGACGTGGGCCGATAATGCAGCCTCCAAGATTGTGACACAATCCCCTGCTTGAATTTGATTTCCGTTTATATCTAATGAAACCATCCCAGCCCGATCTACCAGGAATGGGTAATGGCATCCGGTTTGCAGGCCGCCACACAGGGCAGGGCCAGCCGCTGGCTCACCGGTTTGCACGGCCCACAGCTATACTTGATCTTTTTTCGATGCTCTTCGGTGACCGAGGCGATCATACCGCCCTCGATGGGATCGTACAGATCCTCAACCACCTCCAAGACGCCTGCCGGGCAAGCCTCGACGCAGTCACCGCAGCCGTCGCATCTTTCGGTATCGACCGTGATAAAATACTCCCCCGACCCGTCCTTGTACCCATAGTTAGCTAACATAGAGAACCTTCCTTTGTTGAGCCACAGAGACACGGAGAATTTATGAACTTATACCTTTTTTCTCTCACCCTGAACCCTGGCCTGTCGCCAGGATAGGCTCGTTTCAGGGTCTACGAGATTCTGAGACAAGCTCAGAATGACAGAAATAAAAAATGGAAATTCATGTACGATTCAACTATTTATATCTCTGTGCCTCTGTGGCTACTTTTTTCTCTCCTTCTCCAGCAATGCCTTAGCAAACAGGGCTGCTCCGATGGCTCCAGCTATCTGGGTATCGTGTTTCGGTCTGAGGGCTTCAAAGCCGATCTCCTTCTCCAATCGTTTGACCACCCCGGAGTTCTTAGCGATGCCACCGGTAATGGCAAACTCTTTCTCCACACCGATGCGCTCTAAGAGAGTGAAGACGCGATGGGCCATGGCCGAGCAGTAAGCGGCCAGTACCTTGCTCTTCGGCCAGCCTTGGCGCAACAACCCTGTCGCCTCAGACTTGGCGAAGACGACGCAGGTACTGCTCACCGGTTCCGGTTCCTCATCGACGTCGAAGGAGAGATCTCCCACCTCCTCGATGGATACAGCCAATAGGTCGGCAAAAACCTCCATCCCCCGGCCCGTCCCGGCGGCACATTTGTCGTTCATGAGGAAGTTGGTCACCTTGCCCCGTTCGTCGCAGTGGATGGCCTTGCAGTCCTGGCCGCCCATGTCGAGGACCGTCCGCACGCTCGACCCGTACATCCAGTTTGCGCCGCGAGCATGACAGGCAATCTCGGTTATGGGCCGCTTCGCAAAAGGAACATTCACCCGCCCGTAGCCTGTACCGACGATATATTGCACGTTCTCCAACTTCATCTCCGTCCCCTCCATGGCCCAGTCCATGGCTTTCCTGGCGCTGTCCGGGCTGTCCGAACCGGTGCGCATGTTGCTGTACGCAAAAAGTTGACCGTCACTCATAATCACCGCCTGAGAACTGACCGAGCCCACGTCAACCCCGGCCGTAATCAGCTCCGAGGTTCGCCAATCGATCTCAGGCGAGTGCCAATTGTACTCCTTCCATCGCCAGTATTCCTCTGCCATTTTGTACACCCCTTTACAAGCACCAGATTCACGGGCACAAGGCCCTACACTACTGGCCCAGAAAATGTAGTGTAGCCCTTTATGGGCGACGTTTGCTCTGCTCCAAGAAATGCGAAATCAGATAAACTCGAAATTCGAATATCGAAACTCGAAACAAATCCGAATATAAAATGAGCGAAATTCGAAACATAGTTTTCTACATTTGGGTTTTTAATTTTAGGTTTTTTTCGCATTTCGTATTTCGTGCTTCGGATTTCGAGGTACTATACGGGCACAAGGCCCTACACTACAGTAGAATTTCGAAACACCTTTACTCCTCATATCTTTCATCTCTAGATTAAATTGTAGTGTAGCCCTTTATGGGCGTAAGATTTACGAGCATAGGCCCTAGACTATAGAAAGAGGTCACCATCCTACTCTCCGCCGTGTTCCGCCGCGGCCAGCGCTGCGCCCAGGGCACTCACATATTCGGGTTCATCGGGTATGGAAAACGTGACCTGCAAATTGCCTTCAAGAGATCTTACAAACCCAACATTTCGCGCCACACCGCCGATGAGGGCCACATCCTTTTCGATGCCGATCCGCCGGACCATGGACGAAATCCGGTCGGCAATCGCATCGTGAACAGCCCTGGCAATATCCTCCTTCGGGGTTTTGGCGTGGATGAGCGAGACCACCTCAGATTCAGCGAAGACGGCGCACTGGGCGTTCATCGGCACAGCCTTGTGCGAATTCAAGGAGAGCGGCCCCATCTGCTCCACTTCTATCTCCAAAGCTCTGGCCATGGCCTCGGTGAAGGATCCAGCCCCGGCGGCACACTTTTCGTTGACGGCAAAATCGATCACTTTACCCTTCCCATCGCATTTGATGGCCCGGCCCTCTTCAGCACCGACATCGATCACCGTCTTAGCCGAAGGAAAAAGGAAATTGGTCCCCTTGGCGTCAGCCCCGACCTCGGTCATCGTCTCGTGAGCGAAGTGGACCTCCCTCATCCCCGCACCGGTGGCGGTGATGTGTACGACGTCATCCTTCGAAAGACCGGCAATCAGCAATGCCTCGGCAAAGGATTGCTCTGCCGCGGCCTTCTGATCAAAACCACTCAGGACCGTACTCCTGGCCAAAACCTTACCATCTTTCAAAAGAACCACCTTCGTATTCTTTGCTCCGCAGTCGACTCCAGCCGTAGTCATAGGAATTTCCTCCGTATACTATTAGGGAATAGAATCTTTGCTTTTTTGGCAAAAACATTTTTTAGTGTCCTGTCATTGC
>JBHIER010000210.1:0-6268 GCA_046760705.1 bacterium | reverse complement strand
TATGCCGATAGAGCGTCTTCTTTTCGTCTTGAAAACCCAACCAAACCCCGCACTCGTGCCTTGAGTTCCTCGATTTGAAGGGGCTTGGCCAGACAGTGGTCCGCCCCGCAAGCTAACATCTTGTCGATATTGCCGTCCTCGGCAAAGCCGGTGATGCCGAGGATCTTGATATGTTGCGTCTCAGGATTGGACTTGATCTGACGGCAGACCTCAAACCCGTCCAACTTTGGCATCATAATATCTAAGACGACGAGATCCGGTTTGAAAGCGGCTACCTGAAGACCGGCTTCGTATCCGTCGCTGGCGGAAGCGAAGACATAATTGGAATTGTCACTTTTCAGAACCCGAATGATCAATTCCACGATGTCCGGCTCATCGTCGACCACGAGGATCTTTTTGGTGTGATCCGAAAAGAAACTCTCATCGATAGGCATGTTGTATTGTTTGAGGAAATCTCTGAAATCGTTTCGGAGAATTCGATAGTGACCGCCAGGGGTGGAGTAGGCCTTGAGTTTGCCGCCCTTGATCCATTTTAAAACTCCCACGTGGGTGACGTGACAGTATCGGGCGACATCCCCTGTGGTCAACGGTTTCTCTTCTCCCATCTGTTCTCCCCTCACTTTTTGGACTGCTTCAAAAAACCTCCACTGTTGTTCCGGTTTTTTCTCCTGTTTGAAAAATTCACATTGTTTAAATTTAAATCGCTCCTCCGGCCCTGTCAAGTATTTTTTTCGATTTTTTTCATCTTTTTGTGGAGGCCAACGCTCCCCCTCACCTGAAATATTGGTGTACACAGTTTCGTTGTGGCAGGTCCAGGGTGGGGCGAACGCACCGATTTCCCTTGATTTCTGGCCCCAATTTTAGTAGTTTTGTCTAAAGTTTAAGTTATGTTTTCTTTCGCTCTTAGGAGTCTGGCTGAGATGAGAAAAAGGGTTCGGAGAATATTTTGGATAGGGTTTACGACAGGTCTTCTTCTGTTGATTCTCTTATACGTTTTGGTGAGTCACACCAATTTCCCGGCGGAGGGCCTCACTCGTATCATCAATCACGCCCTTCCTCAGAGGTTCGGTTTGGAGGTCTCTGTCGGGGAGGTGAGGGGAGATCTGTTCAACGGTCTAGACCTTGCCGACATCACTCTCTACACCTTTAAGAATCGAGAGAGGAGGAGGGTTGTCCGGATCAAAGAGGCCAGGTTGAGATACCGCCTGAGGGACCTGGTGCGGGGCCGGCCGGTCTTCAGTGAGGTCAGCTTGACAGAGCCTCTCTTCGATCTGGATGAGAGTATCAGAGACCGTCTTCTCGGTGGCAGCCGGGCTGAGGACTCCCGGTCCAAAGGTCTGCCCCTGTTCGGTGTCGAAGACCTCCAGATACGCAACGGGCGATTCTCCTACAGAAGCGCCTCCGAAGAGCAAGTGACTCTGCAAGATGTCCATCTCGAGGGGAGGGTGAGAGCGGGCAGTCAAGGGGTCTCGGCTGCCCTTGAGTCGGGCCGTTTTTACTGGGCAGAACGGGATTTGCACGTGCGACGGATTGAGTTCGAAGGGGGTTTGAGGGGCGATACCCTCACCCTCGACCGGGCCGATATTGCCACGGCCAAATCTATCGTCCATGGCTCAGGAAAGATCACCGATCTCAACTCTCCCAAGCTCAAGCTGGTGCTGGAGGAGAGTGGTGTCTCCCTGGAGGAGGTCGGCCGACTTGCAGGGCTGTCTGAAAACGGGCTGAGGGGAACCGTCTCTCTGGGCGCTTCGCTCACGGGGCCGCCGACTCGACTGCGCATCCAGACCGAAGCGGAAGGCACGGTCAACGATTACACTTTCGATCATCTCCGGGCTGAGGTGACTGTGGCCGGAAGGGAACTCGATTTCTCAGAGTTCGACCTTCGCTCAGCCCAGGCCCGCATCTCGGGCTCTGGAAAACTCTCTCTGAAGGAGCCGGGGAGTTACACAGCCGAGGTCGCTCTCGAACACCTTGACCTGTCGGTGATACGGGGGGTGAATGTGCGGGCCGACCTCAACGGCTCGATCTCTGTTGCCGGTCAGGGGCTCTCTCCGCGGACTGTGGGCGTCTCGGCCGAACTGCGGCTGGGAAAGAGCCTGTTCGACGGCTACCCCTTCGATGGCTGTGTCGGCCGCTGTCGTCTCTCCCCCCAGTCGATCTCCACAGATGGTCCGCTGACCCTTCGGAGTGGGGGGATGGCGTGGACGGTGAAAGGAGAGATAAGATTCGATGGGAGTGTGGATGTACGGAGTGGGGTTGAAGTGAAAAATCTCGAGGCGCTGACAGAAGCCTTTCACCTGCCCCTGGTCAGAGGGAAGGCCCGGGCCACGGCCACTGTGTCCGGAACGATCTCCGATCCGAATATCGACGGCCAGATATGGGTTGACAGTCTGGCAAACTCCACCTACGGTTTCACCACCTGCACTGGTAAGGTCCGGCTGAAGAATGTTGTCAAAAATCCCAGCGGTTCGGCCGAAATCAGTGGAAATAACGGACGGATCGGAAAGGTGCCCATCGCACAACTGGCCGCCCACCTCTCCTTTCATGGCTCATCGGTCCAGATCGACTCCCTCTGGGCCGAAAACAGTGAGGCGGCTGTTGAGGCGAAGGGGAATCTACACATGGCCGATGGGGCGAAGGCATTGAGCTTGACCCGTCTGAGGGCTCGGTTTCGCCAGTACAGCATAGCCAACGGTGACACCGTACACCTCAGCTTTGGAGGAGATGGGGCTATCGTCGGGCGGGGCAGTTTCACCGCCGGCGAGGGTGGCTTCGATCTCTCCGGCTCCGTGGACCCTGGCGGGGAGATCGACGTCGAGCTCACATTGGAGTCGGTGGACCTCTCTCCCATTGTAGAGACGATGCGGATCACCAGGGGGATCCGAGGCATAGCGGAGGGAAAGTTCACCATTGGGGGAAGCCTCGAAGCCCCGCGCAGTGCACTTGCGGTCACGCTCCGAAAAGGGGAGGTGGCGACGTTCCCTTTTGATACTCTCAGGTGTGTGGCCGAGTACGATGCGGAGCGGATGGAGATCTTGGAGTTAGAACTCTTCCATCAGGCCAATAAAGTCCTTCAGTGCCGCGGGTCCATCCCCCTTCGACTCTCCTTGTCAGGTGTTCGGCCCGTCTCCCTTCTGAGAGAGGATGAGATCTGCTTTTCTCTCAATCTGGCAGATTTCGATCTGCTACCAGTCTCACGTCTCACCAGGGGCCACAAACCGTTCCAGGGTCTGTGCAGTGCCGAGATGGAGCTCAGGGGAACCGTGAAAGATCCCGCCTTGACCGTGAGCATTCTCATCCAGGGAACACAATACGACGTGCTCCAGTTTGGTGGCATTCGAGGCAAACTCCAGTACGACGCTGGCCGGCTGAGAATCCTATTTGTCGAAGCCTCTCACGAAGGGACAGAGTATGCCTGCACAGGGGTCATCCCTCTGAATCTAACGTGGCCCTTCACCGATTCCCTGTTTTCTGAGGAGAGTATGGACGTGAGCTTCGGTATGGCCGGTGAGGTTCCGGCCGATCTTATCTCTCTGTTCACCGATAAGGTCGAGCACCTTTCGGGAACCATGGATCTGCGCTTCTCTCTGAACGGTGCCCTCATAAATCCGGTCCTGAACGGCGATCTCTCTCTTGAAGGTGGGAGACTCCAACTTTCCGATCTTGAGAATCCGGTGACGGACCTGGAGGTTGAGGTGACGGTGGCCAACACCCTTCTCACCATTGACAGCTTTGTGGGGAGGATGAGCAGGGGTGGGATCGAAAGAGGAGGTTTCTTCGACTCCCTCATTCGGTTGTTCACCTTTCGGAAAAGAGGGGATGGGGGGCAGCTTTCCCTCCAGGGAACGATCGACTTTACGAACTTGGATCAGATTGTCTACGATCTCACCTGTGAGGGTGAGGATCTCTTTCTGCGCCCCTTGAGGCAGGAGATCGACCTGATCGCTGGGGCAGATCTTCGCCTGTCCGGAACGGGATACCCTCACCTTTCGGGGGACGTCACCCTGACGCAGGGTCTGGTGAGAGAGGCCCTCAAGCCCAGGGAGCAGGTGGAGCCCGAGCCTGCTCCATCGGGAGCGCAGGGAATGGGCCCGAGCGTGGATCTCAATGTCCACATTCCGTCCAATCTTTGGGTAGAGGGGAGCGACTACCTCCAGGAGTTGAGCGTCGAATTGAGGGGTGACCTCCGGATTCTGAAGCCACGGACCGGGCCGGAATTTCGGTTCTTCGGCACCCTGGAGACGATGCGCGGAAAGTATCACATCTACGGCAACCTCTTTCGGATCACTCAAGGGAACATCAGCTTCGGCGGAATATCTGAGATCAACCCCGGACTGAACATCGAGGCCGAGACCAGGGTCGGGAGAGAGCCCATCTATCTGAATCTGAGGGGAACTCTGCTCCAGCCTGAGGTGAAACTGTGGTCCCAGTCGGGCTATTTGGAGAAGGACATTATTGCCCTCTTGACCCTGGGCACGACCACTGAGGCCGTCGACACAGTGGGCGTCCCCGGGGCCTTCGAATCCAAGGCGACCAATGTCTTAGGGAGCCTCATCGAGGGGGAACTGGCCCGCCGCGCTCGCCAGCAACTGGGTGTGGATACCTTTGAGATTACAAGCAATGCCGGACTTCAACTCGTCCCCTACGAAACCCAGGTCACCGTCGGCAAGTACCTCTCTCCGCGAGTGTACCTGGAGTACTCACGCCGACTGGCAGCGGAGAGTGAACAGGAGGTTGATCTGGAATACCGCCTCAATCGGCATCTCTCCTTTCTCGGGACGAGGGACCGACGGGGACTCTATCACCTCCAATTACAGTTCAAATTCGATTATTAGCCACAGAGGCTCAGAGACACTGAGAGAGATGATCCCAGATCATGCATAATTGGGTAATATAACGGTGACTCCTTTGATGACTTTATTATTAGTGCCCCAGGTTTTAATAATGATTCCGGGAAAATTTATCTGTACTATGGAGGAAGCACCATCGACTCTTTCCCTGATATAACCTTCTTTATAGGGGAGGTGACGATGTAGTTACGTTATCCAATGTTTTCGATGGCAGTCTAATCTATGTTTTTCTGGGAGGAGAGAGCCTGGATGCCGAGGTCGATCTGATTTTGCGACCGCCTAAAGAACGTTTTCTTAACGGGGTTGTAACAGGAGATCTCAATGGGGACGGCTTTGAAGATAGCATGGTCAGCAATGTGCTCTCCGGAAAACATACCAACGTTTTCATTTATTATGGTGGGGCACCAACGGACACATTTTTTGACATTGTCATTCCCGACTCGTCGAAACAGGCAAAGCCTTCGTCTTCATTGCGGAGCCAGCACAAACAGCCGTGGAGGACAAAATGAACCTAAGGAATTTCATCTGTTTCAGAATTGCCCAAATCCGTTTAATCAAACTACAGGGATCAATTATCAATTACCAATGCACAATTCTCAGTTAACAGTTACCCTAAAAATTTTCAATGTTCTGGGAGAGGAGGTGAGGATTTTGGTGAGCGGAGAGCAAAAAGCAGGCAGATATGGGGTAGTCTGGGATGGGCAAGACAATAAGGGAAGGCAGGTGAGCAGTGGGATATACTTTTGTCAGCTCAAAGCGGGCGACTTTGTGGAGACCAAAAAGTTGGTCTTATTGCGTTAGTTTTTAATTCTTTCACCCTTATTTTAACGCTATGGAGGTGTGCGATGAGACATTTAAAATATTCATCTGCTGGGCTCCTCATCCTTTTTACTTTGACTCTGTTTGTGTTTTATCCTTCGGAGCTCAAGGGGCAAGGGGAGGACTTCTTCCCTCGGGGTGCCTATTCCAGCATGTCCTCCACTGACAGCATGAATCAGGTGTTGGATGCGGGATTTAACGTTCTCAGGGCCGGAGATGGAAATTTTTAATTGACAGCCCCATACACAATTAAGATTCAACGGCCAGACTACGAGCGTTGATATCAAATAGAAAGGAGAACAGAAAGATGAAGGCCAAACAATTTTTAGCGACCCTTATTATCACATTGGCATTCTTTAATGTCTCCTCTTCCCAGCAGGAATTGGATTTGATAATGGTGATGATGGGAGAGAATAGAGGGGATGGTTTCGGGAAAAGCATCTCTGCGGGGGATTTTAATAACGATGGATTTTCTGATGTAGTAATAGGGGCACCACTTTACCCTGAAAACGAAGAGAATTTAGGTAGAGTCTACATTTACTTTGGGAGTAAGACGATGATTGATACAGCGGACTTAGTATTAACAGGAGAAACGAAAA
>JBHIER010000209.1:0-6278 GCA_046760705.1 bacterium | reverse complement strand
CTCGGGGAGATCAGATCAAAGTCCTGTCTCTTACAAAAGATGGTTTCGGTGAGGTTGAGGAACCGGACGTACAAAGGGCGAGCGCTCGATATCGATGAACGTGGAGGCCTCGTGTTGGAACTCTCCAGCGGCAGAGTTGAGCAGATTCTTGCTGGTGACGTCAACCCCATAGAGGGCAGAAAAGAGGGTGAGCTCTCTTCAACCGAGAGTGAGAACAGAAGGTATCGTCAGCCTGATTGAAGGGTAAGGATCGGTGTTGTTGGCCATTGACATCGGCAACACGCACACGCTCATCGGCATATATGAGGGTGACACGCTCCGGGGAGACTGGCGTCTCTTCAGCGATCACACCCGGACGGCCGACGAATGCGGCCTGTTGCTCCAGCAGATTTCGCTCTCAATCGGGGTTGAGGTCAAGGATATTTCCGGAGTGGTGATAGCCTCCGTTGTCCCGCCCCTGACTTCAGTCTTCGAGGAGATGGTCCGCTGCTATCTGGGCCAGGAGCCCCTGGTGGTCAGCTCTGATCTTGGGGTTGGCATCAAGATCGGATACGAAGACCCCAAACGGGTCGGGGCCGACCGGATCGCCAACGCGGTGGGGGCGTTTGAGAAGTTCGGCGGGCCGACCATCGTTGTCGACCTGGGAACGGCCACTACCTTTGACGTCATCACCAGAGAGGGCGTCTACCTCGGGGGGGCGATCGGCCCGGGCATGGAGACGTCGGCTATGCAACTGTTTCACAGAACGGCCCAACTGCCGCGCGTGGAGCTGACGAAACCTCAAAAGATGATCGGCCGAAATACTGAGGACAGCCTACGAGCTGGTATCTTTTACACCACAGTGGGCCAGATCGACGAGATCGTCAGGCGAATCGAAGAGGAGCTGGGGGAGAGAGCCAAGGTGGTGGCCACAGGCGGCCTGGCCGATCTCGTCTCCCAAGATTCGAAGGAGATCGAAGTCGTTGAACCGTTCCTGACCTTAGAGGGGCTGCGGCTCATATATCGCCGTTCTAAAAAGGGTTGATACAATTTGCGGGCCATATGAACGAAAAGATGAAAAAATTGAAGAAAAACGGAGAAAGAAATATCGTGCCTTCGTTGTTCATGCCTTGTGAATGTCGATCTCAAAAAATAGTAAAAATTTTGTATTGCATGCGGAGAAAAAATGGTTTAAATTTAAATATTCGAAAATCTTTTTTGATCTGTTTCTTCAGCTTGATCTTATTTGACCATCTCATTTAAGAAAGGAGGGTTGACTGGATGGAGATTAGACCTTTGGATGATCGTGTGGTCGTAAAACCGTTAGAGAGTGAGGAGGTGAAGAAAGGGGGGATCATCATCCCTGATACAGCGAAGGAGAAACCGCAGCAGGGGGAGGTGGTCGCCGTCGGTCCGGGTCGGGTTTCTGAGGGCGGTGAGCGGGTTCCTGTGGAGGTGAAGAAGGGAGATCGGATTCTCTTTGGGAAGTACTCCGGAACTGAGGTGACCATCGAGGGTACGGAGTATCTCATAATGAGGGAGAGTGACATCTTAGCCATCGTATAGACACAAAGGGGAGGAACTGGACATATGGCGAAACAGTTGGCTTTCGAAGCTACTGCCAGGGATCAGCTTATGAAAGGGGTGAATCAACTGGCGGAGTCAGTCAAGGTGACATTGGGTCCGAAGGGCCGAAATGTGGTCCTTGATAAAAAGTTCGGTTCGCCCACGGTGACCAAAGATGGGGTCACTGTGGCCAAAGAGATTGAACTTGAGGACCCTTATGAGAACATGGGCGCTCAGATGGTGAAAGAGGTGGCCTCCAAGACCTCGGATGTGGCTGGAGACGGAACAACCACGGCGACGGTGTTAGCCCAGGCCATTTTCAGAGAGGGCCTGAAGAACGTGACCGCCGGGTCCAATCCCATGGATCTCAAGCGGGGTGTTGAGAAGGCGGTGGAGTGCGTCGTGGCAGAATTGAACAGGCTGAGCAAGCCCTTGCCCGGCCGGAGAGAGATCGCCCAGGTGGGCACCGTTTCGGCCAATAACGATGCAGCTATCGGGGGGTTGATCGCCGATGCCATGGAGAAGGTGGGCAAAGATGGGGTCATCACTGTGGAGGAGGCAAAGGGGACGGAGACCAACCTGGAGTTCGTCGAAGGCATGCAGTTCGATCGAGGATATCTCTCGCCCTATTTCATTACCGATCCGGACAAGATGGAGGCCGTTCTCGAGGAGCCTCTTATCCTCATTCACGACAAAAAGATTTCAGTGATGAAGGATCTACTGCCCATATTGGAGAAGATCGCCCAGATGGGTAAGTCCCTTCTGGTTATCGCTGAGGATGTTGAGGGCGAAGCCCTGGCCACCCTGGTGGTCAATAAGCTCCGCGGCACCGTGAAGGTGTGTGCGGTGAAGGCCCCCGGCTTCGGCGACCGGAGGAAAGCGATGCTGGAGGATATCGCCGTGCTCACCGGTGGCCGGGTCATCTCTGAGGAGGTGGGTTTCAAGCTGGAGAACGCAACCGTCTCCGACCTCGGCCGGACGAAACGAGTGACAGTCGACAAGGACAATACGACCATCGTCGAGGGGGCCGGGAAGAAGGCCGACATCAAGGGACGGGTGGAGCAGATTCGCAACGAGATCGAAAAATCGACCTCCGATTACGACAAGGAGAAACTCCAGGAACGGTTGGCCAAATTGGCCGGCGGTGTGGCCGTCATCAACGTGGGGGCGGCCACGGAGACGGAGATGAAAGAGAGGAAAGCCCGCGTAGAGGACGCTTTGAATGCCACTCGGGCAGCCGTCGAAGAGGGCATTATCGCAGGTGGGGGGGTGGCCTACCTGCGGGCAATCCCGGCCCTGGAGAAGCTGAAACTTGCCGGAGACCAGCAGATCGGGGCAAATATTGTGAAACGAGCCCTGGAAGAGCCGATCCGGGAGATCGCCAACAACGCCGGCTGGGAGGGCTCTGTGGTTGTCGAACGGGTCAAGAGCGAAAAGGGAAACGTCGGATTCAACGCCGAAACCGAGGGGTACGAGGACCTACTGGCCGCCGGCGTCGTCGATCCGGTGAAGGTGGCCCGCATCGCTCTGCAGAATGCAGCCAGCATCGCTGCCCTGCTCATTACGACGGAAGCAGTGGTGACCGACATCCCTGAGAAGGAGAAGACACCACCACCGATGCCCCCCGGCGGCGGCTACGGTGACATGTACTAAAGGCTTCAGCAGGAGTCGATTGAGAACCCTCGTGAGACCCTTCTTGCGAGGGTTCTTTTTTGAAAAGCCCCCTGGCTTGAAAAGCCCCCTGGCTTTGAAAAGCCCCTCGGCTTTGAAAAGTTTCCTTGACAACAAAATTCAAATGTGATATATTGGTTTGACCATCTTTAGGATAATGGGCGTGAAGAACCGACAGACGATCGTCCGGCTCCGCAATATGACCTTCTACGGCCACCACGGGGACCGGAAGCCAGAACGGGAACTGGGACAGCGGTTCGAGGTGGATGCGGAGATTTGCTACGATGCCACTGAGGCCGTCCGGACAGACGGTTTGGGCAAAGCGATCAACTATTGCAAGGTGTTTGAACTGGTCGAGGAAGTGGTCGTCAACAACGAGTACGCCCTCTTGGAGACCCTGGCCGAGCATATCGCCAGGGCAATCACGGACCATTTTGACGTCGAAAGGCTGCGCCTCAGGGTGAGAAAACCCAGGGTTCCGATCCGAGGAAACTTGGATTGCGTCGAAGTGGAGATCGAAAGGGGAAGGGAAAGGATCCCTTAGATATCTCTATGGTGCCTGTCTACATAGGGTTTGGATCCAACCTCGGAGATCGCGAGAACCACATAATCTCTGCCCTCCACCTTCTTAGCTGTTCACCGCGCCTGGATGTGCTGAAGCTCTCCTCTCTTTATGAGACCGAGCCGGCCGACGGTGTTGGGGGAGCGTGGTTTCTGAATGGTGCCGCTAAGGTTGCCACCGATCTTCAGCCGACTGAGCTTCTCACGCTTCTTCAATCGATCGAAGTTCAGCTCGGTAGGAGCCGGGGAACCCGTCGCGGTCCGCGGAGCATCGACCTGGACATCCTGCTTTACGGTGATCACGTTGTGAGGGGACCAGACCTCACCATACCGCACCCGAAAATGGCCCAGCGGTCTTTTGTCCTTGTTCCTCTCATCGAGATCGAACCATCCACTGTGCACCCGGTGCAGGGGAGACCTCTGCGCAATCTGTTGTCAGAAATCGAATCCCCAACGGCGGTGCGATTCCATAAGGGGCTGGCCATTGGGGATGACCTTTCACCGGAGCCCTGTTTATGACTGAGAAGCGCGTAACCAGCAGCACCATTATCGAAATGAAAAGAAGGGGCGAGAAGATCGCTGTTCTCACCGCCTACGATTTCTTGACGGCCAGAATGCTCGATGAGGTTGGCATCGACATGATCATCGTCGGGGACTCGGTGAGCATGGTCTTTGCCGGGCACGAGACCACGCTTCCGGTGACGATGGACGAGATGATCTACCACACCAAGGCTGTGTCCAGAGGATGCCGCCGGCCCCTCATCGTCGGCGACATGCCCTTCATGTCGTATCAGGCGAGCTTGGAGGATGCCATCCGGAATGGGGGCAGATTTCTGCAAGAAGGAGGGGCCCAGGCGGTGAAACTGGAAGGGGGAACCGAGATTGTGGACACGATATCGCGACTGGTGGAACTGGGCATTCCGGTCATGGGCCACATCGGGCTCACCCCCCAGTCCATCCACAAGTTTGGCGGTTATAAGGTCCAGGGAGGTACGGAGGAGTCGGCCCAGTACCTTTTGGACAGCGCCAAGCTGTTGGAACAGGCTGGGGCCTTCTCTATGGTGTTGGAGAAGATACCGGCCAAAGTGGCTGAGGAGATCACCCATGCGGTCTCGGTGCCGACCATCGGCATCGGAGCCGGGGTTCACTGCGACGGCCAGGTGCTCGTGACCCATGACATGCTGGGCATCTTTGACCTTTTTAGACCAAAGTTTGTGCGTCGATACGCCGAGCTGGCTGAAACGATGAAAGGGGCTTTTCAACTGTACATCGCCGATGTGAAAGCAGGAACCTTTCCCTCCGAAGAGGAGAGTTATTAAATAGTGCTTGAACGAAAACTCTTTCTTGCGGGTTGTCATCGCGAGCTTTGATGACAGGGCATAGCTGAATAGTTACAAAGGAGAATATGAAGGTTATCTGTCAAATAAAGGAGATGCAGACGGAAGCCGAAAGACTTCGGCGAGAGGGAAAGCGGATCGGCTTCGTGCCGACCATGGGCTTTTTTCATGAGGGCCATCTGAGCTTGATTCGAAAAGCCGGGGAGCTGTCCGATGTGGTGGTGGTCAGCCTCTTCGTCAATCCCACTCAGTTCGGCCCGGGAGAGGATTTTGAGGAGTATCCGCGCGACAAAGAGCGGGACAGAAGGCTGGCGGAGGAGAACGGCTGCGATATTCTCTTCGAGCCCACGGTGGAGGGAATGTATCCTCAAGGGTACGCCACTTACGTCAACGTGGAGAAGCTCACCGATGTTCTGTGCGGGGCTTCAAGACCCGGACATTTTCGCGGCGTGACCACTGTGGTCACAAAGCTGCTCGACATTGTGAGACCGCACGTGGCGATCTTCGGTCAGAAAGACGCCCAGCAGTCCATTGTGGTTAAGAGGATGGTGGAGGATCTGAATCAAGATGTGGAGATTTTCGTC
Organism: bacterium; assembly: GCA_046760705.1. Lineage (GTDB taxonomy): Bacteria > JBHIER01 > JBHIER01. The sequence goes on along the minus strand of JBHIER010000209.1, from coordinate 580 downwards.
GCGCCCACTGTGAGAGAGCCCGACGGCTTGGCCATGAGCTCACGAAACACCTACCTGACTCCGAAGCAACGGGGGGAGGCTGTCGTTTTATATCAATCCCTGCAGAGGGCCCAGGAGATGATCAGATCCGGGGAACGGCGAGCGAAATCGATCATTGAGGCCATGACTGAGCTCATTCGAGCCACAGATTCGGCCCGCATCGAGTACGTCGCCATCGTCGATGTTCACAACTTACAGCCTCTTGAGATCTTGCGGGGTGGCGTTTTGATCGCTCTGGCCGTGAGAATCGGTAGAGCGAGATTGATCGATAATACCATCATATCCTGTTGACAATCTTACGGAGGATGATCATGCAACGATTCCTTTGCAAATCGAAAATACACGGTGCCACCATCACCAGAAGCGATTTACAGTACGAAGGAAGCATTACGATCGATGAGGTCCTCCTTCAGGCCGCTGACATCTTGCCGTACGAGCGGGTTCAAGTGGTCAACGTGAGCAACGGCCAGCGGTTCGAGACCTACGTCATCACAGGCGCACCGGATTCCGGAGAGATCGGTCTGAACGGTCCAGCAGCCCG
>JBHIER010000208.1:0-6279 GCA_046760705.1 bacterium | reverse complement strand
GCTACACCGGGGTTGACATGAGGCAGTCCTCTCCAGGGGAATATCAATTGACGGTTACAGTGGAGGATTTGAACAGCGGGAAGAAAGTGAAAAAGAGCGTTGTTTTCACTTTGTTAGAGTAAATAGAGCCGATGTAAGTGTTGCATAGATTGAGTAATAAACCGTTGAGAACTATGGTTCAGCGGTTTTTCTTTTTGTCTTCTGCTGAGAAAATTGGCTTGACTTTTAGAACGGTTGAAGGTAATTTTTGTTGGTCAATAAGATGTGCAACCAAAATCAAGGTCGAAGTGTCAATATAGTATAAATCCTGTTGTTGCGCAAAAATAATTTACAGAGGAGGAGGATCGTGAGTGATAGAAATAATAATTTGTGGGGGAAGTTGAAGGGGGTGCTGTTGACAAGGACTGGCAAGGTGGGGGTAGCCGTGGCTGTCTTAATTATTATTGCCATTCTGCTTTTGGTTCGAGGAAAGTTTCGACCAAACTACAGCGGCATCGCCTCCTTCGAGGCAAAGAGAGGAGAGTTTGTCATCTCCATCACCGAGAGCGGGGAGCTGGAGGCCAAGAAATCGGTAAGCGTCTCCACCCCCACAGTCAGAGGGGTGTGGAGGCTTCAGATTGTCGATCTTGTCCCGGAGGGATCCGAGGTTGAGAAGGGTGACTTTTTGATTCAATTTGATGCCAGCGAGATCGAGAAACAGATCGTCCAAAAAGATGCTGAGATGAACATAGCCAGAGCCAATCTGGAAAAGGGTAAGGCCAGTCAAGCTTCGCAGATGGCTCAGTTGGTATCCTCTCTGGAGGATGCCAGGGCCTCTTACAAGCTGGCCGAACTGAGGTTGGAGCAGATGAAATATGAAGCGGACGTGGAGGTGGAAAAGGGCAAACTGGAGCTAAAAAAGGCGGATATAGCCCTGCGAAATGCTGAGTCGAAGATCGAAGCCCAGAAGAGAGTGGATAAAGCGGAGATCAGAACCCTGGAGTTGAAGATCAAACAGGCCAGTGAAGACCTGAAAAAGGCCCAGGAGGCTCTCGGGAAACTGACGGTGACAGCTTCTAAGGCAGGCCTGGTTGTCTACGGCAAGATTTGGAAAGGGGGTGGGAAATACGAGAAGATCAAAGTGGGGGATCAGGTCTGGCCTGGGATGAAATTGATCGAAATACCCGATCTGGCGGTGATGCAGGTGAAAACTCAGGTCAATGAGGTGGATATCAGTAAGATCGAAAAGGGATTGGAAGTGAATGTCAAACTGGATGCCTTTGAAGAACCCACATTTCATGGAAAAGTTACGGAGGTGGCCTCCTTAGCCCGGAAGAAGGAGGAAGAGTCTGAGGTCAAGGTGTTCGATGTGACCGTTGAGATCCAGGAGAGCGACCCGATCTTAAAGCCCGGGATGACGGCCAGTGCTGAGATCGTAGTGGAGAAGATTCCGGACGTCGTCTATGTGCCCATAGAAGCTGTCTTTGAGAAAGAGGACACGACTGTGGTCTATACCATCGGTTCGCTGCCCAGGCCGACGAAGGTTAAAGTGGGCAAAAGAAATGACAATTACGTCATCATCGAAGAGGGGTTGGCAGAGGGAGAGAGGGTGGCCCTCCGGGATCCGACCCTGGAGCTGGAGGAGCTGGGTGGAGAACTTCCGGAATCGAGAGAGAAGAAGGAGTGAGAGTTGAATCTACGTGAGAGTTTGGGCGTCGGTTGGGAGGGGTTGTTTGCCCACAAATTGAGGTCATTTCTGACCATGCTGGGCATCATCTTCGGGGTGGCCGCGGTCATCGCTATGTTGTCCATCGGCGAGGGAGCCAAGCGCGAGGCTCTGGAACAGATCAAGCTGATGGGCATGAACAACATTTTAATTCAGGACGCAGGGCTGGAGGAGAAGGAACTGGCCGAGGCCAGGGAGAAACAATCACGGGGGCTGACCAGGGCCGATGCCCGAGCTATTGAAGCCATCTGCCCTATGGTTGAGGTCGCTGCCCCCCAGAAGGAGGAGGATTTTGACATTCGATTAGGAAGCAAGACCGTCAAGGCCACGGTTGTGGGGACGGTGCCCCCATACCCCTGGGTTCTCAATTTTCACCCGCGGAGGGGGTCTTTTATCACCCCTTCGGATATGGCCGAGCATCGGCGAGTGAGCGTTTTGGGAAATGCCATTAAAAGAGAACTTTTCCCTTTCGAAGATCCGGTGGGCAAGAGGGTGAAGTTAGGTGACACGTGGTTCACAGTGATTGGGGTGATGGAGGACAAGAACATCGTGGCCGGGAAGGCAGGAGCTTTAGCGGTGCGGAATCTCAATCGGGATGTGTACATCCCCATCACCACAGCTTTCAAACGATTCAAGCACGAACCAATGGAGAGCGAGGTGGACCAGATCACCGTCAAGGTGCGGGATGCAGCTAAAATCCGGGAGGCGGCCAATATCATCAAAAACATTCTGGACCGTCGCCACCACGGGGTGGAAGATTATCAGATCATCATTCCTGAGGAGTTGTTGAGGGCCAGCCAGCGCACCCAGCGCATTTTTAACATCGTCATGGGAGCTATCGCCGGTATCTCGCTGCTGGTGGGTGGGATAGGAATTATGAACATCATGCTGGCCACAGTTCTGGAGCGAACGCGGGAGATAGGCGTGCGTCGGGCCATCGGGGCCAGACAGAGGGATATCCTGGGCCAGTTTCTCATCGAGGCGGTGGTGCTCAGTTTCTCCGGCGGCGCGGTGGGCATAGCCCTGGGGGTCTTTATGACCAAAGTTGTAACATTGTATGCGGGGTGGAAGACAGTGGTTTCGCTGGGAGCGATAGGAGTAGCCTTTGGTGTCTCCGCCGGTGTGGGCATGATCTTTGGCATCTATCCGGCTCGGAAAGCGGCCAGACTTGATCCGATTGAGGCGTTGAGATATGAGTGAGACATAAAGGGAGAAGGAGTTAAGTCGTAAGACTTTTATGGGGATGGGGATCAACTTGCCACAAAATTGCACAAAAGGACACAAAAGATAAGTCGGGGAGCAACTTACCTCAACCCTAAATAATACCTTCGGAACTCATGGCATGCGACTCAGGCTTTGTGATGACCATAAGGGATTAAGAGGGAAAAGGACAATATTCGCAATGCGACATCATTTTCAGACATCTCTCACGGACACAGGATGCCTATACCGACTTATAGTATAGGGCTTGTCCCCGTATCATTCACGCCCACCTGTCTGAAGCTAAACCCGATTACAAAAGGAGGAGTTAAGATGAAAAGAGCGATTGTCATGGCCGTTCTTTCTCTGACGGCATCAACCGCTGGTGCCCAGCAGGTGTTAACTCTGGATCAGTGCATCGGCATCGCTCTGGAGAATAATTACGGTATCCAGAGATCAGAACAGAACAAGATCGGTGCCGAGGCCAGTCTGGAGGCGGCACACGACAGCTTTAAATCGAGGGCCAGCCTCAGTCTGGAGACCCCCAGGCTCTATGAGACAGTGAACGAACAATTTGATTGGTCCCTGCAGTTGCCGCGATGGATTCAGGAGGGCAGCACCAGGTATCTGGGCCGTCTCAGCATCACCCAGCCGCTTCCGACTGATGGTAACATCTCTTTAACGTCGACATTGTATAGGCGTGACCTCTTTTCCAATCTGTCCGGCGTCCGACAGGACAGGGACGAATACTCCAGCACTCTCACTCTGAGCTTTCAGCAACCGCTCTTTACGGCCAACTCTATGAAATTGAGTTTGAGGCGAGCTGAGCTCAATTACGAATTGGCCAACCGGCGGTATCAGAGGGCGAAATGGGAACTTGTTTACAATGTCACCAGCGCTTTTTACAATCTGGTTAAGGCCGCTCGTCAGGTGGAGATTGATCAGGAGCGAGCCAAGCAGTCTCGGAATTCTTATGAGATGGCGAAATTGAAATATAACTCTGGGTTGATCCCTGAGGTGGAGGCTCTGCAACTGGAGGTAGATTTAGCCTTGAACGAAGCGACGCTCTCATCCAGCCAGGCCAACCTGGAGCAGGCCGAGGATCTGCTGAAACAGGCCCTGGGTTTAGATCTACAGGAATCGATCAAGGTTGTGACCCGCGTTGAATACCGCCCCCTCAAGGTGGATATGGCCAAAGCCATTGAGGAGGGGTTCAAAAACAGACTGGAAATCAGGGAATATACTATCCAGAGAGAGTTGAGCGAACTGGATGTCAAGGACACCGAAAGGTTGAGTGAATTCAAAGGGGCCATCAGTGCCTTCTACAATTTGGACGGCAAGGGGGATGAGTTCGAGCAGGCGATAGATACGGATGGTTTTAACAAGAATAGGGGGGTGACGCTCAGTTTTTCTGTCCCGCTGTGGGACTGGGGCAAGAACAGGGCCGAAGTGGAAGCTGCTCAGGCTAACTTGAAGATAGCGGAGTTGAATCTCGAGGAAGAGAGAAAAATTGTGGAGAGACAGATTCGAGATGCCGTGCGGCGGTTGGAGGAGGCGGCCAACCGGGTCGAGATTCTCAAAGCCAGCGTGGAGGTGGCCCAGAAGAGCTACGACATCACCCGTCAACGCTTCGAGGCCGGGGCGGTGACCAGCGAACGGCTGATGGACGCACAGATAGCCTTGGCCAGGGCGAAAAAGGACGATTTGGAGGCTCTCATAGATTACCAACTGGCCTTAGCCGATCTAAAAAGGGTCACCATGTCGGATGAGGTGGGTTTCGAGTAGAAATCTTCAGTCTGCCGGGATTTAAGAAATGTACTCGGAAGCTAGAGGAGCTGAGCCATCGGGAGGCAGAAACCATACCGCTGGGCAACCCTTGCCCCGGCATGCCATATATTCTACAAGATAATAAGGTGTGACAGGGGTTAAAAGCTCAAAAAGCGAGATGAGAGAAAATGTCAGGGCCGATTGAGACCTTGGCGGCTATAAAAAGTTAACTTGCATCTATGACACATGTTATCGGACAAGGGCCCAAGCCACATACGATTTGGCAAAATCTCGAAGCACTCTTCTATTGCCATATAAGGAGATCCTTTGCAGATTCGATACCTTAAATGGACGAAGAAAAATACAACTCATATAGCAAAGCACAAGGTGTCGCAGAGAGAGGTTGAAGAACTCTGTAGAGGCAAATTTTGGTATCGAAGAGGAAAAGATAAGAGATGTCTCTTTTTCGGTCAAACTTTTGGTGGGCGATACTTGTTTTTGGTAATGAGCGATCTCGGGAAGGGTAGGTATAAACCAATTCCCGCTCGGGATATGACAGTGAAGGAAAGAAAATATTACGCAAAGAAGGTGAAATGATGGTTAAGGAAATTCCAAGTTTTAGGAGTGACAAAGAGGCGGCAAATTTCTGGGATAGGACAGATGCTACCGAATATATGGAGGGCGGGAAGTTGCGTAAGTTCGTTTGGGCAGCAGTTGAAAACCGCTGTGACCAATGTGGCAGCGAGATGAAGTTGAAGGTTGCCAATCTCAAACTCCACAACGGCAGGGTGACGGTACATAAAGTCAAGAAATATCACTGTCCCTTTTGCCACGGAAAAGCTTTCTCATAAATTTAGGGAAGAAATACCTTCCATAACAAAAGACCTTGTCGAAGCCGTCATGACAACGCTACTCCACTTCGCATCTGACTGCAAACTCACACCCTTGAGGCAGTCCACGAGAACCTGCCCTTTTTGCTCGCAGAAAGTAGCCGCGCTTTCCATAGCGCGCTTGCCCCCCAGGGCCGTTCCACATAACGAGAGGGGGAAATTGGAGCAGCGATTGGCGGGTACGGGTTTTTGAGTGCATTTGACCCTGAAATCAATCAAACCGAGGCAGCCTTAATCTGGGGAGCATAGACTGGTCCGTTGCTGTCATTTTTTCCTTGACACCACATGTCTCACCGATTTATACTTAAGGGGGTAAGACAATGTATCGAACATTTGCAGCGGGCGCTATTGCCGTCTTCGTTTTGCTGGCCATGGTGGTGGGGCTGATGGAGCTCCATGCTCCATCACCGGCCTTTGCCTGCCCTCAGCCGGAAGCTCCTTGTGAGGGGTGTTTTACGGATCCGGGCAGGGGCCTTGCTACAAAACCCTTTGCTTAGAGTCCTAAGTGAAGCATCGAGGTAGCTAAGGAGTTGGGTGAACCTTTTCACTCAACTCCTTAGTCTCAGACAATCCGATTCATGGTAATTAAGGAGCCTGTCATGGTAAACTCCGAAGTCAAAAACATACTCATCAGATCCTGGTGGGTCTCACTCTTATCATCTATGGGTGCGGAAATGTTGCTTTTGGTCTGATAGAACCGCTACTTGAAGGATAACA
>JBHIER010000207.1:0-6312 GCA_046760705.1 bacterium | reverse complement strand
CGTGCCCAATAAGACGTGTATGAGGGGGGAAAGGTTTCAGCTCTCGGGCATGGTCTTTGACTGCGAAGCGAATGGAGGGAGATTCCGGCACTACGGCCGGAATGACAAAGCAACTGCCCCCAAAGCGGAATGGTGGAGCCAATGGGAGATTCTGAAACAAGTTCAGAATGACAGGGGAGCGTTCCGATGGGAAGCACCGTCCTGGCCGGAGACATTCTTTCTGGACAGATACTATTTAGTCTCTGTCCGAAAATGCCTGTTTATGCAGGGGCCGGGGGCATAGACCGGTTAGGGAAGGTGCGCTCATGCAAGGCCGAGAACATCGTTCATCCCATAGAGCCCAGGGCTTCGGTTCGTGACAAATCGGACGGCCTTGATGACACCTACGGCAAATGTCCGGCGGCTGCTCACCTTGTGGCCGATCTCCAATCGCTCACCGTCACCGGCAAAGATAACCCGGTGCTCACCCACCACATCGCCGCCGCGCAGGGCATGGATACCGATCTCATTCGGCTCCCGCTCTCCGGTCATCCCTCGGCGCCCGTAAACTTTCCGGCTATCGACTTTCACCCGACTCAGAATATCAGCGATTTTGGCCGCCGTACCACTGGGCGCATCCTTCTTCATCCGATGGTGCATCTCCACAATTTCAAAGTCGAACCCCTCTTTCAAGATCTCGGCAGCCTCCGAGACCAGTCTGAAGAGAAGGTTTACACCCACCGACATGTTGGGCGCATACACGATCGGGATACGCGCCGACGCCTTCTCTATGAGTTCCATCTGGTTATTGCTCAATCCGGTCACCCCGACGACGGCAGGTGTGCTGCTCCCAGCAGCAATCGAAACGTGCTCCACAGCCCCCTCAGGATCGGTAAAGTCGACCAGGACATCTGCACGGTCGATCTGACTTTCCAGATCGGAAACAACTTCCGTTTCACCGAGCTTCGTACCCAAGTCAGGGTGACTTTGGGCTTCAATAGCTGCGGCCAATGTCATATCTTCTTGCTCAGAAATGGTCCGGGCAACCTCACTTCCCATTCTGCCCAGAGCCCCACAGAGTGCAACGTGTATCATAACAACCTCGCTATGGTTAATTTAACACTTTCGAGATTTTCTCCAAAGCTTCTGGGACGTAAAGGAAATCTGAATATCAGCTCATCAGTAGGAAGAAGATCAGATTATGCGTAAAGAGGTACCCTTTGAACCCCCTGGATCATCCGGTCAAGCCGGATGATGACTGAGAGGGGCCGAGTGATGACACCCCATTGTCATCGCCCGACTCGATCCTCCGACCAAGTCGGAGGATGCAACCCAGAGGCGGAACCGCTAACCCGGCAATTGGTTTGCACTCACTTTCTGATCTACTGGTTTTCTTCTCACTGATATCCCGATTCTCTGAGGTTCTATACATTTATGTGATCAAATAGCGGGTCTACGTAATGGCCTGTGCCTTCTCAATCTTCGCCCACTCGTCCCTCAGTGTCACGGTGCGGTTGAAGACCAGTTTCTCGTCGGTCGAGTCCGGATCGACACAGAAGTACCCCTTGCGCTCAAACTGGTATCGGGCGCCTGGCTTGGCCCCGGCAAGACTCGGCTCAACCTTGCATGAGGTGAGCACTTCCAGGGAATTTGGGTTCAAGTTGGACCTGAGATCGTCCCCCTCCTCAACCTCATTCGGATCGGCCTTTGCAAAGAGATGATCGTAGAGCCGTACTTCGGCCTCCAGCGCGTGTGGAGCCGATACCCAGTGCAGGGTGCTCTTGACCTTGCGACCGTCCGGCGCATCGCCGCCGCGAGTTGCCGGATCGTAGGTACAGTGCAATTCCACCACTTCACCGGTCTTCTCATCCTTGACCACATCCACGCACGTGATGAAATAACCATACCGCAGCCGGACCTCCCGTCCGGGGGCAAGGCGGTAGAACTTCTTAGGCGGATCCTCGCGAAAATCATCCTTTTCCAAATAAAGCACCCGCGAAAAAGGGACCTTCCGTGTGCCTGCAGACAGGTCCTCGGGATTGTTTATGGCATCCATCTCTTCCACCTGACCTTCCGGATAGTTGTCAATCACCACCCGGAGTGGACGCAGAACCCCCATCACCCGGGGCGAGCGTCTGTTCAGATCCTCACGCACGCAGTACTCAAGGAGTGTCACATCGACCGTACTGTCCCTCTTAGCCACGCCGATACGTTCGGAGAAAGCTCGTATCGCTTCGGGCGTGTAGCCCCGCCGCCTCATTCCGGATATGGTTGGCATACGCGGATCGTCCCAGCCGGCCACATGGCCCGCCTCAACCAGCCGCAGAAGCTTGCGTTTGCTCATCACCGTGTAGGTGAGATTGAGACGAGCGAATTCAATCTGCTGCGGGTGATAGATTCCCAGTTGGTCCAGAAACCAGTCGTACAGGGGCCGGTGATCCTCGAACTCGAGCGTGCAGATGGAATGGGTCACCTTCTCTATCGAGTCCTCAAGACCGTGAGCCCAGTCGTACATGGGATAGATGTTCCACTTGCTACCGGTCCGGGGATGCGGTGTCTTGAGGATACGGTACATGACCGGATCGCGCATGTTCAGATTGGGCGAGGCCATGTCTATCCTGGCCCGCAGGACGCGGGAGCCGTCCTCAAACTCCCCGGCCTTCATCCGCTCGAACAGGTCGAGGTTCTCCTCAACCGAGCGGTTGCGGTACGGGCTTTCCCTGCCCGGCTGGGTGAGCGTCCCTCGGTACTCCCGGATCTGATCGGCGTTCAGATCGTCCACGTAGGCCTTGCCATCCTTGATCAGTTGCACCGCCCACGCATACATCTGGTCGAAGTAGTCCGAGGCATAGTACTCGTGCTCTCCCCAGTCGAAGCCCAGCCAGCGCACATCCTCCTTGATCGCATCGATGTACTCCTGCTCCTCCTTGGTCGGATTCGTGTCGTCGAACCGGAGGTGACAGACGCCACCGAACTCCGCAGCCAGCCCGAAGTCGATGCAGATCGCCTTGGCATGGCCAATATGAAGGTAGCCATTGGGCTCGGGCGGAAACCGCGTCACGACGCGACCACCCCACTTGTTCGTTCTCAAATCCTCTCGGATGATGTCGCGGATGAAGTTCGGCGCCAGAGCAACTTTTGATTCTGCTTTCTTGTTCCTCATTGTCTGAAGATTGCGCTAAACTGCAGTGTGAAACTACCATCAGCTTCAGCTACCTGTCTTTGCGGTTCGATGCGAACTGCATTTTCAATTACCCGAATACACCATTCTTTCTTGATATGTGGTCGTTTTCGTAAAACCTCATTTCCAAAATAGGGTATTATATAAATTAAGATGCGGAAACAAGTTCAGCATGACATTTGGTCTCACTTTGTCATTCGATTTAATCTTCCGGAACCGCCCCATTTTCCTCTTTTCTCAAGCCATGCTATGGCCCGTCTCATTCGCCGCAGTACGATCTCTTTGCCCAGGGCTTCGAGCAGTTCGAACAGGCCTGGCCCGTAACTGAGGCCGCTGACTGCGAGCCTCGTTGGGTGAATGAGCTTTCCTGGTGACAGCCCTGCGGCCTCCGCATATTCACGATAGAGATTCTCCAGCGCTCCGCGATCAAAGGAGTCGGTCTGCTCGAGCTTTTCGGCCAGTATTTTGAGCACGTTTAAGGCGTCGCCTTTGAAGTGCTTCTTGACTGCCTTCTCCTCGTAGGTTTCAGGATCGGTGAAGAAGTAAGTTGCTGCCTCAGCCAGTTCTGTTATCGTCCTCGATCGGTCCTTGAGCAGGCCCACCACTGTCCGCAGGTAGGGCTCGTCCTCCCGCCTATTCTTTCCCACAACCCCCTGCTCCTTCCACAGGGTCGCCACATCATGCAGAATCGAATCGACGCTGCATTCCCGCATATAGAGGCCGTTCATCCATTCGAGTTTCTTCTCATCAAAGACAGCTCCTCTGGGGGATACTCTCTCGAGCGAGAAGGCCTCTATCATTTCTCTCCGGGACATCTTCTCCCGCCCGTCACCAGGCGACCAACCCAGAAGGGCCAGGAAGTTGAAGAGCGCCTCCGGGAGGTAGCCTGCCTTTTTAAAGTCAATCACCGAGGCGGCCCCCTTGCGCTTCGACAGCTTACCCCCCTCTGGCGACAGAATCACAGGCATGTGGGCGAACTTCGGCTGCTCCCAACCGAAGGCCTCGTAGAGGAGGATGTGGCGGGGCGTGCTCGATATCCACTCATCACCCCGCAGAACGTGCGATATGCGCATCAGATGGTCGTCAACCACATTTGCCATGTGATACGTCGGGAAGCCGTCAGATTTTAGGAGGACGAGATCGTCAAGAACTTCGCTCTGGTATTCGATCCTTCCCCGTATCAGGTCGTCAAATACGATATTCCGCCCGAGGGGAACCTTCAGCCGGACCACAAAAGGTTTCCCCTCCTCCACGTGGCGCTGCTCCTCTTCCGCCGAAAGATTGCGGCAGTGCCGGTCGTAGCCGGAAACATGCGCCAGCTTGGCCTTTGCCTGCTCTTGCCGCAGCTTTTGGAGGCGCTCAGAGGTACAGAAGCACCGGTAGGCGTGTCCTTCCCTGAGAAGTTGATCTGTATATTTTTGGTATATTTCAAGCCGCTGGGACTGAAAATACGGCCCGTACGGGCCATCACCGGCTCCAGGTCCAGGAGCATCCGGCCCCTCGTCCCACTCCAGCCCGAGCCATCTGAGGCTGTCGATGAGGGAGACCAGGGCCTCTTCGTCGTACCGGGCCTGATCGGTGTCCTCGATACGGAGAATGAACCTGCCCCCGTTCGCTCTGGCGAAGAGCCAGTTGAAGAGAGCCGTCCGGGCGCCACCCACGTGCAGAGAGCCTGTGGGACTGGGAGCAAATCGCACCCTCACTTCAGAGCTCATAGTGCGACCTCCCGATTAGGGTTGAGACGATGGGCCCGACATCGATGAAACAGGAGAAGAGACCGGCTCGCCCTGGCTTGAAGCGGGGCCGGATTCCGGCTCTAAGGTCAATCGAACTCCACCCAGAACTCTGGCAAATAGATTGTACAGCCAGGCCATGATGGTGGCCACGATCGAACCCATGACAGCATAAAAGAAAGCCAGAACAAAAGCCATGAAGAACCCAAACACCCCGGAGAAGAGACCGGAGATCTCTTCAAACTCCCCACCACCGGCCATACCCAGAATCCCACCAATCAGGGTCAGAATGAGCGCGTAGAAGAGCCCCACGACGAACCCCACAATGCCACAGACGAGAAAAGCAATCTTCACCACTGACCAGACATCAACCCGTCTCCACTCGTAAGTCATAGTTTTTCTCAGAAATAATATGAATGAACAAAACCCAAATGACAAAATCCAAAATATTAGCAATAATTTTGAGTTTTGGATTTTTTGTTTTGGATTTCTCAAGCTCCGCTTGAGGATGGCGGAGAGGGCGGGATTCGAACCCGCGGTGAAGTTTTACCCCCACACTCGCTTAGCAGGCGAGTGCCTTCAGCCAGCTCGGCCACCTCTCCGACCACATTACAATGTAAGTCCAAAATCCAAAAAAATGTTTGAAAATTTGAATTTTAGATTTTTTCTTTTAGATTTCGAAAGCGCTGCTTTCGTGTGGCGGAGGGCGAGGGATTCGAACCCCCAAGGGCATAAACCCGGCGGATTTCAAGTCCGCTGCCTTACCAGTTAGGACTAGCCCTCCGAAAGTTGACTCAATATACAAATTTTGACAGTAAGAGTCAAGGGAAAGTTGGATCACTGCAGAACTCCGAAGATATGGGCCAATGTTCGGGGCGAATCCAATGACAATACATTCACCCCTCAGGTTTCAATTCCCAATTGATCAGGAGTCTGACTGGTTCCTCCACAGCCGCATAGAGGACAAGGCCGGAGACTGCCGGCCTCTCATATTCTGACAGGTGCAGATCCTCAAACCCTGGCGCTCTTCTGATCCTGACCTCTGTGGTTCCCATGAGGCTCGTCCGAAAAAAGATCCACAGGGCCATACCCTGTGGGCTCGGCTATCTCTCCGAGTTGCGGAAAATGGGAAAGCATGGTATCTGGGACCTTCACCTTCTCCTCGCCAAGCCTGGCCCTGATCTGCAGGGCATTACAGGCAGCCTGGCCCTTGGGATGGTTGTTCTGGATGACATAGGTCTCCCGGGCACCCTCGGCAATGGTCTCGATCTTCTCGACCCATTCCTCGATCTCCTCCACGGTATATAGATAATCATAACGGGCGAACTTGTCCTCATCTGTGAGCTCCTCTTTCCCCTTCTTCGGAAACCAGGCTCGATAGTTGCGGCCGTGCATCCTGACATATCCTGTCTTCCCTGT
>JBHIER010000206.1:0-6324 GCA_046760705.1 bacterium | reverse complement strand
TGAGGTCTTGCCATACTTCCGAGGCGCAGTGAGGATAACGCTCTGACCAATTTTAACCGTATCCTTAATTTCCTCCACCTCCCTCTTCCTGCCCACCAGATCCTTACCCACCACTGGAACACCTACCGGAAAAATCTGATGCAAGAGCGACCTCCTCAGTAAACTCTATTGGTTTATGACATCTCAGTTTACTAAATAGTAAACCAAATTGGTTTACTACAGATCCGGTTTAGTCTTTAGACCTTCTGACCACCACCCGGGCCAATACGTCGAGGGAATCTATGACCGGAACGTTTAACACCCAATCTTCGCCGACTAAGCTCAGCTCGGTGCAGCCCAGAATTATCGCCTCTGCTCCGCGGTCAACCAGTCCCCTGGCAATTGCCCTCAACTCGGTGGCTATTTTGGAGGTTCTTAGCCCGCCTTTGATCTGGTCGATCGATCTCATCACCGATTTCTGCTCTGCCCCATTGGGTGTTATCAATGAGATTTTGTATGCGGAAAATCTCTCTCGATAGATATCTCCTTGCACTGTTCCTGTGGTGGCCATCAACCCCACCCTTTTTATCCCCGGCACTCTGTGTCGTGTCTCACTGACCACCTCTTCGACCATATCAACTATCGGAACGGTCGTCGCTGGCTGCAATTCCTCGAGAAAGTAGTGAGCGGAGTTGCAGGGAATGGCAATAAGATCCGCCCCGAGTTTCTGCAGATTCTTCAAGCCCTCCTTCATCAGCGACAGGGGGCTTTCTCCGCGGCCCAATATGGCCTGGGTTCGGTCGGGAATTTTGGGGTTGTGGTCGAGGAACAGACGGAGGTGGTCCTGGTCCTTTTCGGCTGGTGTGTGTTCGACTATTTTTTTTAAAAACTGTGCCGTTGCCTCAGGTCCCATGCCGCCCAATATGCCCACGATTTTATCAGACAATATCAATCACCCCCAAAATTACGGCATGAGCATCTTCGTTATATAATAAAGATGGCCGAGAGGGTATCCGGTGAAAAGCAAGCAAAAAGGGCTCACAAAACCGATGATAATCCACCTGAAGATATCGAGGCCGATCATCGGGCCTACGAAGAGCAGTCCGATAAGAATGAGAAAACCATATCGTTCCAGACCCCGAAATTTGTACTCCTGCTCTGGCGGGAGAGAGCCCATTAAAATTTTCGATCCGTCCAAAGGGGGAATGGGAATCAAATTGATGATTACCCCAATTGCTAACAAACCTATAAAAATGCCAAAAACACCATTGACTCCCTGATGAAACAGAAGTCTAAAAAGAAAACCACAACAAAAGGCGGTGACTAGGTTGGCGGCCGGGCCACTAAATCCGATCCATATCATGTCCTTTTTTGGATTCCGTAAATTGTATGGATTGACAGGAACGGGTTTAGCATACGCAAAAAGAAAGGGTGCTCTACTCAAAAGCAACATTGCTGGTAAAATGATGGAGCCGAAGAGGTCTATATGTGGTAAGGGATTTAAAGTAATCCTTCCGGCAGATCGGGCCGTGGGATCACCAAATTTTTCCGCCATCCAACCGTGGCTCACTTCATGTATCACGACTGCAAAGAGCAAAACGGGTATCGATAGAAGTGTCATGTTTTTCCTTTCCTTTTTGGTTCGGGCGCAATTTTTAATTTAACATATTTAACATAGTTTGTCAACCAATTTCAAGGTATCTCGCGTTTTTCTATCTCACTCATGTCAACAGTTTTCCAAAAAGGGGGCTGGCTGTGTCAACTCTTCCGGTGGGTGTAGCCGTGAAGTCTCAATATCCTTTCGGTTCGATCCTCCTCCTTCTCCGGCTGGCCGGTCTGTGGGTCCACAACCCGGCACGCCCCGTCGATCATGGCGGTCACCATCTCCCCTCTGGCCCAGGGGTTGCCCTCCAGATGGGGAGCATCGATGAGTCCTGTCTCGATGGCTCTCGTCAGGGTGGCCGCATCGGTCCACGGATCGGCCACCTCCTCGGGGGCGAGGGCTCGAATCGCATCAAGGAGCACCCTCGACTCGGCCATCAACTCCCTCTTTCTCTTCTCCACTGCATGGTTGTTGAGCATTTCAGGGGGACCCAACGACCAGTTCTGAAGGACGCCCCGGACGATCTTGCAGCTTTCAACGATCTCCTGGGGCCTGGCGGCGTGATCCCCTTCGCAGAATCCGACCACGTGAAGGATGTGAGGCCGAAGAGCCATGGCCACTTGAACGGAGGCGGCCAGTTGGCCTTTGGCCACATCCGGGTCGGGGGAAAAACTCATCAGGCCGGAGCGCACCTGGCGATAGGTGGTGAAGGCCTCATCGTGGAGCCCTTCGATGAGCTCAATCTTGGCCGCCATCTTGGCCAGATCCATGATCGGTGAAGTGGCCGGGGGCGTATTGAACATGTACTGGGAGACATAGTGGGTTACCCCGAGTCTCTTCGCATTGTAGGCCGCCAAGAAGGCCATGGTCACCCCGACGGTGTCCGAGGCTTCCCGGATGGACCAGTGGTGGGCCTCATTCACCTCAACCGGTATGTTCTGTGCAGCATACCAGGCCATGGCCTGTTGGTTCTCCTCGATGGCCTTTCGGAGGGGCCGGTTCGACCTTCCGTCCAACCGGTTGTACCAGCACAGAGGCACGGCTCCCCAGGCAATATGGATAGTCTCTTTGAGCATCATCCCCCACTGGATGAGGTCCCGTGTGCCGGCGTAGCACCGCAGGAGCGGATAATTGCCGCATCGGCTGGCCTCGTAAATCCGTCGCAGATCTTCAGGCCTTCGCACCGGCACACCTCCGGCCCCATCCTGGCCTGGGTCCATCTCCTCGGGTCTGAAGAAGGAGGCCTGAGCGTTCTGGTCAGGCCCGATGGAGACCACGTCGCATTGCCGCGAAAGGGCCAGGGTCTTCACCCCTTCGACCGTCTGTCTTAAGGAAGGCAGTCCGAAGTGGTGGCGGAGAAGCGGGGTGGGCGCGCTCTCCTGAAGCCGCTCGATGAGGGTCCCGGCATACTCCCTTCTGATTCCTTCCCCCTTCTCTCCCCGCAAAAAGGCCACCACCTCCTCGGTCCGCTCTGCCCCGGAAAAGACCCGTTCAAAGATTCCCGATGCCTGGGCCACCTCAGCCACAGGCGGCGGGCCACTGAACAGAAAAGTCCTCCCTTTGAGATCCTTCTCATCGAGCTTCTTTATGAAATCGTTGATCAAGCCTTCGGCCACCTCGGGTGTCAGTCGATAACTCAGTCCGACCACCTCGGGGTCGTATCGCTCGATGCCCTCGATGAGGGCATCGATGCTCACGGCTGGCCCCAAAAAGTGGGTCTCGTATCCTTGGCTCTGAGCTAAGCGAAGAAATCTTTGAATGCCGGCAACGTGAACGCAATTCCCCACGGCGGCCGTCAGAATCTTTCTGCTCATCCCTTCTCCTCTTCCGCAACGACCATCAAACGGATCTCCCTCACCGAAAGTCCCTTCAGGCCCAATCTTTCAACCGTCCTGCCCTCCTTCCAGAAATCACGCCCGACGAGGCTGGAGGCCAGATGGACGATGGCCCGAACCGTCGGCGTCTCCACCCCCAGCATCTCACCCAGGGAGGCAACGGGGACCAAACTCATGGGAACATCCTCAAAGATGTATCGGTGATGAACGGTGATGGGAGCTTTGATCCCCTTGTATCCGTGGTTGGCCTGAATGGCCTCGTACAGGCACTCTCCGGCCGCACTGTAGGCCAGATAGAGCCAGTCCCTGGCGCTGTTGATGCGGATACCCAGAGCCTCAGCCACGGCCACCCGTTCCCTGTCCAACTCCTCTAAAATGTGAGAGACGGAGGGGCTGATGCCGTCGATGTAGAACTGAAAATCTCCCAGCGTATCCTCGATGCGGGAGGCATTCAGCAGAGTGATGGCCGGGTGAAAGATGGCCCCCATATTGTTGAGGCTGGTGCGCAGAACGTTGTCAGTGGGGACATATTGAGGGATGATCGAGCGCAGCACGTTCATCACCTCAACGGTCTTGAACGCGGGAAGAGCGGCCACCGGCACAGAGTTCTTGATTCGAAAGATATGCACCTGTCCGGGCCCCACACAGCGGCAGGCGTAGAGAAAGGTCTCCGCCTCGCAGACGACCACATCAACCGAAACAGCCTTCTCTTTGAGCACCTGTCTGAATTCGATAGCCCCACCGGTTCGCCCCGGATTGAGGACAATAATCTGTCCGTCTCTGAGATGGGGGGCGCACACTTCGGCTATATA
Source organism: bacterium (assembly GCA_046760705.1). Classification (GTDB taxonomy): domain Bacteria; phylum JBHIER01; genus JBHIER01. The sequence continues at coordinate 2,095 of JBHIER010000206.1, read as the reverse complement.
TCGATGGCCGTACGCTGGCACGGCCACCAACAGGACATCTACATCCTTGAGGGCCTTCTCTATGTCGGTAGTGACCACGTTCAGCTTCCCAAGACCCTCCATCTCCCCTTTCATTTCGATACAACCCAGTTGTTGAACCGGCCAGATCCTCTTCTCGTCTCGGTTGAATAGGTTGACGGTAAATCCTTTATGGGCCGTATGCGCGGCCATGGCATGCCCGCCGTGGCCAGCCCCCAAGACGCAAATTTTCGGCCTCCTCCCCTCACCACCCCTCTGGACCTCATCTCCTCCCATGGGCTCTTCTCCTCCTCTGCAAAACCGGTTTTCAGTCCCTTCGGAGCCGATCTCTCATGGCCCGATCCGTCTGGCCCCGATGTACCGCTCCCGAAAGTAGGGAGAATCCAAGCTGGAGATCATCACCCCGCGCTCTTTGCTGGCATGAACGAATCGACCGTCTCCGAGACAGATGCCGACGTGGGTGGCCCCACCCCCCTTACCGCCGAAGAAGACCAGATCTGCGAAGCTGGCCTCTTTCGGCCCAAGCTTCAGCCCCATCCTGAAGAGCTCCTGCGTGCTGTGGGGAAGGGGAAGCGCCAGGGCTTGTCGAAAAACCGCCACCACCAGACCGGAACAATCGACACCATCCTGACCCTCACCACCCCACCGGTACGGAGCACCGAGGTAGGATTCGATCACCCTCTCCATCCTCTTGCGGTCCTGACCTATCCTTGCTCCACGCTCACGGTTTCCCTTCAGAGTGTATCGAGGGTACGATCGAATCCCGGCACAGGCCAACCCGAAGAGAACAACCCCGCAGAGGGCCACCAGGGTCAAGCGAGACCGGACCAAAATAGCATCCAAAAGTAACGATCCCCTCCCTTTGCTGTGTTCGGCCTTCTCTAAATTTGTGGTCAAAAGAGATTCATGTCAATGAAAATCTGCACCTTGAAAAATATGTTGCACGAAAAAGCGGGATGAACTATCTTACCACACCTCGGAAATGAAGACGTCCAATGCAAAATGGAGAATGCAAATTGAAAAATGGTTTCGTGCCCCGAAAGCCAGGCAAAATGAGAGGTGGGAGGTTGCCCTATCAAACCTATAAGGGATAGTAATTTTGAATCTTTCATTCCAGATTATGCCTAAAGAGGCGCCCTTGAACACTCTGGATCATCCGGTCAAGCCGGACGATGACACCGGAGACCGAACCGCCGAGCGGAATGGACATTCTCCTGTCTATGACAACACGGAGTCGCTGCCGGCATGATTCTTACTGTTCTCACGATGCTTCTGATCGGGCTGGGACTCCCCTATCTCTGGGGAATAGCAGCGCTCATCCTCGGACTGGGCCGAGTGAGAGGGGGCAAGAACGATGATACCCCTCTTGTCTCCGTCGTCGTGGCGGCGCGCAACGAGGAGGAACATATCGGGGACTGTCTGGCCGCGCTGGCCGCCCAAAACTATCCCCAGCAGAGCTACGAGATCATCGTCGTCGACGATCGGTCGAACGATCGTACCCCTGAAGTGGTGAGCAGGTGGGTGGAAGAGGCCGATAATGTGCACCTGCTCCGGGTTGGCTCGGAGGAGTCGCCCCTGGTGGGTAAGAAGCGGGCTCTCGACTTAGGGATACGACAGAGCAGGGGAGAGATCATACTGACTACCGACGCAGACTGTAGGCCGAAGCCCACATGGATACGGGGAATGGTGAGCCATTTCGAGCCCGGGGTGGGGTTGGTGGCCGGCTACTCATACACCGAGGACCGCGGAGAAGGGGCATCTCTTCTCCAAAAATTTCGTTCCTTGGAACGGATCGGTGTCGCCGCTGTGGCCGCCGGCAGCATCGGTCTGGGAAAAGGCATCACCTGTAGCGGCCAAAACCTGGCCTACCGAAAAGAGGCCTACTTCGACCTGGGTGGTTTTTCAAAGATCGGACATCTCCGATCCGGTGACGACGACCTTCTCATTCAGCACCTCGACCGATACACCTCCTGGGGGAAAAGATACGCCATCTCCCCTGAAACCCACGTCCGCACCAGGGCCCCTGTCGCAGTGGCACAATTCATCCAGCAGGAGAAGAGACGAGCCTCTAAAGGTT
>JBHIER010000205.1:0-6325 GCA_046760705.1 bacterium | reverse complement strand
GGGCCGTGCTTTTGGCCGATAACGGGACCATTAAACCGGACCATCTGCCGGAGACTCTGCTTCGTCCTAAGAAGGTCCACACGAAGTCCTTTCAAGAGAGTGTACTGTCCACCATGGAGATGGTGGAGAAGGCATACATTTACTGGATGCTAAGATCGCACAATTGGCACAAGGAAAAGTCGGCTGAACTGCTGGGGATCGATCCATCCACATTACACAGGAAGATCGAGCGCTATCATTTATCAAAGAGTGAGTAGCGTAGGGTCCGTTCAAATCTGAAGAGAGGTGTTTTCCTATGGCAAGAATATTGGTTGTCGATGACGAGCAGGAGACGCGTGAATTTATCAGCGAGTTTCTAGAGCTACGGGGGTATCAGGTATTGACCGCGGCAAACGGTTTGGAGGCCATATCCGCGGTGAAGAGCGAACGTCCCCACATTGTTCTCTTGGACATCAGAATGCCTGGTCTCGACGGACTCGAAGCTCTGCAGCGCATACGGGCCATCGACAAAGAGGTAGGCGTCATCATGGTCACCGCGGTCAAGGACGAAAAGATTGGCGAGTATGCTCTCAAACTGGGAGCCTGCGATTACATCACCAAGCCGATCGATCTCGATGATATGGAAAAGAGTGTGTATGCAAAACTTCTCATGATGACCTCAGCCTCGGCCTGAGTGAGCACCGTAGAACGAAGGGCATGACGTGTCATTATTAAGATCGCAAATAAAGGCGTTCGATGCGTTCTCCATAAAAAATTTGGGGTTGCGGCACAAGACCCAGATCATTTTTGGACTGGTGTCGCTGGTCCCGCTGACCATTTTTGCTTACATTCTTCTAACAGAGAACGTCCTCTTGGGCACTCACAAGTGGCTTCTGGTGAGCCTGTCGGTGCTGTTGGCCCTCTTTGGTCTGGAACTGTTGTATGCCACGGTAGAGGAGGTAAACGAGAGGGCGAAAATGAACCGCCGTCTCATCCAAGCCGAACGGCTCGCCTCTGTGGGACGGTTGGCAGGTGGGGTGGCCCACGAAACCCTGAATCCCATCAACATCATTTCCGGACGGGTCCAACTATTGTCGATGGAGAAACGTCTCGATCCACGTATCCTCAAAACCCTCGGAATTATCAACGATCAGACAAAAAGGGTGGCTGCTATTGTGAACAATCTTCGACAGTTCTCCAAGAAGTCAAAAGGAGGCAAAGCCGTTTTGGACATCCATGAGCTGCTGCACCGGACCATTTCCCTTGTCGAATACGAAATGCGAGTGAACAACATAGAAATCATCCGGAGATTCGATTCTCGTATGATCCACATCTTGGGGGCAAATGATGAACTCGGTCAGGGGTTTCTCAATATTGTCGTCAATGCTGCCGATGCCATGCCCCAGGGTGGAACCCTTACCGTATCCACCCGCCTCATCGATCACCACACAAAACCTGTGATCGAAATCCGCTTCTCGGACACAGGCTGCGGAGTGCCTGATGAGGCTGTGGACAGATTGTTCGATCCATTCTTTAGGGCCGACGAGGAGAAGAACCGTTCCGGCCTTGGCCTCTTTGTCAGTTTCGGAATTATGAAGGACCACGGCGGAACCATTTGGGTAGACAATTCTGCGGATAAAGGGCTCACCTTTGTGGTAGAGCTCCCTGTGGTGCAACAGTCTTGTAGCCACAAAACTTCACAAAATTCCACAAACGGTTTCAATTCTTTGTTTAGTAGACGTAACTCCCATATTTGACATCCAGTTATCGGTTTCCTATCCGTTGCCTTTGGGCGGAATGACATTAAATTAAAATGAGACCGACGGGGCTTTGAGGTTCTATCGGTCTGTTTTTTAGGAGGGAACAATCGGAGCCGCGCTTTCCATAGCGCGTGTGAGAAGGTACGGTTGTTGTTGGTCGTAAGGCACGGAGCCGGAGCGGAGTGCCGTCTTTAACGCGGCTCCGCCTAGCTTCGTAGCTCCCACACCATATTGTCACACAAGGGAAAACAGAGCACCCGGAAACCCACAGACAGGAGTAGGAAATTCAAGGTAAACCTTCTGTTACAGCCCTCCTGACATCTGCGGGTCCCAAAACCCCTTTCTCGGTAATAAACCCTGTGAAGGAGTCCGAAGGGACCTCTTCAAAATAGATGTTTCTGACCTTCACATTCTCGGTGGTCTTTTCCCACACTTGCTCCGCAGGGTTCTCCTTCTGAGTGAAAGGAAGAAGGTCTGAAGTCAGAAATTTACTCGTCTCGCAGACGCAGTAGATGGGCACCCGGAACTCTCTGGCTATAATAGCCAGCCCCCGCGTGCCGATCTTATTTACTACACACCTCTCTGAGACCCTGTCCGCACCAACCAGAACCACGTCCACCTGATCAATGAAAGACGATATGGCTCCGTCGACGATGACGGTGCATGAAATACCTGTTGAACCCAAGTCCTGGGCCAGCACACGTCCCTCACACATGGGCCGCGATTCAGGAACGACGACCGTAAACGATCTCCCCTCAGTTTTAGCACGCTTTAAGAGGGCAGCCACGGCCCGGCTTGAACTGTAGGTCATAATTTTGTGTTGATTCTCAATTAGTGAAACCCCAACTGCGGCAAGATCTTTCATAGAATATTTTAATCTATCTGTGAAATTTTGTGCCGCTTCTGTGGCCGCATTCCTCAGTTGGGAAGTAGTAGCGCCTTTGCCCAGGCGCTCTCTGACGGCGGAAAGGACAAAGTGGACGGCGTTGTAGACTGGGGCCATGGCCGGTTGAGCCTGTTTCAGTTGAGCCCCGATTTGGGCCAGCTTCGACAGGAACTGGTCCGGCTTATCGGCGGTTATGTGGCTGGCTTGGCTTTTCAGGTACTCGGCGCAGCGAATGGCGATCTCACTCGCCCCTGAGACATGATCGTTGCGGATGTCTTCTAACTTTTTCATTTACACCAGGTAATGTATTCATGTGGCCAAGAGAGTACGCCTCACACATTCTTGCCACCTGTAAGATACAACTGAAGCTGGACTATTGTCAACCTCATTTTTAAAAAGAATTCTGACCTTCACCGGAATCCCTTCAACACTTCAGCCCCATGAGCAAAATCATCGATTCCTATTAGTTAGAAACTGCTCAGATTATGGATTAGGGCTATTATCCTTCTTGTCCCGATCGCAGGCCGGGATGAGAAGATGTAGGCCCCTCCGCTGCAAACAATCAAAAAGGCCAGCGCTTGGTCACCTCCGAAGTTTGGTTAAATCGGTTTTGTCGGTTATGCCCGTTGTTCGGTTAAGCGGGAATCATCCAAGTAAAGGTCTGGAAACGGTTGCTGAGCTCGTCCATTCGCTTGTTACCAGCGGCAAAACAGCGTCCACCCGTAAGTTAACTGCGGAGAACCCATCATCCATTCGGACCCCTATGAAACTCAATCGGACGATTTATTTGGAGGCGCGGATTCATATCCGCGAGGTTTCATGCTCCTGTATGGGAGAACCGCCGGCCTAACCATCTCCCTCAAAAAAGACTTGCACGGCCTTTCAGAAAAAACTATGTTATGTACCAGGGTAAAGGGGGGGAGCGTCTCTCGCCCAGGATGGGCGAGCCCCTCGGCTATTTTGACAAGACAACCACAGAGAAGAGAACAGGAGGACAAAATGAGAAAACACCTTCTCTTTGCTGTGTCCCTCGTGTGGACCCTTGTCGTCGGCACTGGATACGCCCAGGATCGCTGGGAGCGCGGGTGGGATCCTGAAACTGCGCTCCGGGCAATTCAAAGGGCCATCGAGGAGAAGGGAGCCCACTGGACAGCCGGCATGACGGAGATCTTCATGCTTCCACCAGAATTGCAGAGGCAGATGTGCGGGTGCACCGATTCCATCACAGAGCGAAGGATTCCTGGGCTTCAGCAGATGATCCGCTCCCCATGGCTGCCGGAGAAGTTCGACTGGCGAAACAAAGACGGAGAAGACTGGATGACCGGGGTACGAAATCAGGGCAGGTGCGGGAGCTGTGTCGCCTTCGCCACCATCGGCACCCTGGAGGGGCAGATCAACATCTATAACAACAACCCGACCCTCAATCTAGACCTCTCCGAGCAGCACATCTTCTTCTGCGGAGGCGGCACCTGCGACGAGGGTTGGGGCATGAGTGACGGCTTTAGATACCTCCTTGAGAACGGTGCCCCAGAGGAGGCCTGTTTTCCCTACACCGCCGGGGAAGATGGCAAAGACCAGCCGTGCAGCAACACCTGCCCCGATTGGCGGCAGCGGGTTTTCAAAATCACTTGCTGGGGCTATGTCGGTGGTGACGACGACGTCAAGACTCCGGCCGAAATCAAAGATCAACTGCTCCGGGGACCTGTGGCCACAGCTATGATGGTCTACGAGGATTTCGACGCTTATACAGGCGGAATCTATGAGCACGTGTATGGTGAGCAACGAGGGGGCCACGCCATAGTCCTCGTCGGCTGGGACGATACGACCACTCCGCCTTGCTGGATCGTCAAAAATAGCTGGGGCCCCCGCTGGGGCGAAAGGGGCTACTTCCGAATACGAATGGGCACCAATGAGGTCGGCATTGAAAGCCGGAGCCTCTACTTAGCTTTGGGGGATGTTCCCGAAGGGGAACTGTCCGACCACGGTCACCTCTACGGAAGAGTAGAAGTCGGCAATCGGAAGGATTGGAAACTGAAAATCTCTAATGTTGGCAGAGCCGATCTGGAAATCTACGGTTTTTCCGAAGACATCCCCGGCTTCTATGTCAGCGCTCCCACTACTTACCCCCAGACGATTGCACCGAATGGAACCCTCAATGTTACGGTCACCTTCGCCCCTGACACGGTTGGGTTCCAGTACAAGCGCATGAAAGTGCTCAGCAACAGTTGCCGACTTCTCCCTGACCTGAAATTGCGCGGCACAGGGGTTGTCCACAACCTGAAGGCGACACCGAAATCGATCGAGGAGACCATGGCCGAAGGGGAGCTGAAAAGGGTTCCGATCACTCTGACGTATACGGGGGATACCGCCCTCACCTTCCACGTTACCGTTCTAAGGGAGTGGCTGTCAGTGGAACCGGACAGCGGAACAATGGAACCCGGCGGCAGTACAGTCTTAGAGGTGACCTTTGACACCTCATCCCTCGTCCCCGGTGAACAGAGGACGAATATTCTGATCGACACGGACGATCCCACCGACAACGTCGTGGTGGTGTCGGTTCTTCTTCACATTGAGGCCGCCGGAGTGACCCTCACCATCCCGGCGAGCGTCACCCCCATCGACCGGACGGTCGATCTGGAGCTTGTCATCGACAACCAGACCCGGGTCCAAGCACCCATAACGGACGTGTCCATACAATTGGGTTTTGACACCACCCTCCTGGAACTCCAAGCTATTTCGCCCACTCCACGGACAGAGCTCATGAACACCTTCCTGTGGAGCGTATCTGAACCGGGAGAGCTGATCCTCTCAATCTCGGATACCAGGGGCAACACCATTGCCCCAGGGACAGGGGCCGTGGCTGAAATCTCCTTTGAGGTTCAAGCAGGGGCTTCCTGCGGAGACAGCGCCAGACTCATCATGGCGGATGTGACCCTCACTGATACGACCGGTACCTCTCTCGATGTGGGGGTCAAAGATGGTCTCATTGTCTTTCTCTGTAAAGGGGATGTTGACGCAAGTGGAAGCGTTGAAATAGCCGACGTCCTTCAGGCGGTACAGTTCATCTTGGCGAAGACCTGTCATGACGGTTGGGGACCAGAATGCTGGGCCGCTGACTATAACGATGACGGAACAATAGAGGCGATGGATCTCGTTGGCATGATTAACATCCTGTTGGGCCCCGGTGGTGGCTGGCGCTGAAAGAGAAAGCTTCTCGGTTAAACTATTTTTAGGTATTGAAGATCTGGTCGCCCAATATATAAACCATTCACTGATGCTACGACTTATCCTCGTTGATGAAGAGGAGCGGATCTTCATCATTCAGAGATACTGTTTCTTAGACTCGATTGATGATTGGATTGAAATAGGGAGGCCGGATACGCTGAAAAAGCACTTGAGAATATACGTAAAGCATCTCGGGCGAGAGCCTCACCTCAGGATGGGGGAGAACTGTAGTGGAGGGCCTTGTGCCCGGAGAGACCGTGCTACGAATTGAGAACCCTACAACAGCAAACTACGCCCATAAAGGCCTACACTACGATGGGGGGAGAACTGTAGTGGAGGGCCTTGTGCCCGGAGAGACCGTGCTACGAATTGAGAACCCTACAACAGCAAACTACGCCCATAAAGGCCTACACTACGATGGGGGGAGAACTGTAGTGGAGGGCCTTGTGCCCGGAGAGACCGTGCTACGAATTGA
>JBHIER010000204.1:0-6334 GCA_046760705.1 bacterium | reverse complement strand
GGCGGAAAGAGTTATTATTGGTAAGAATGACAGGTGGGAAATGACGGGTGGGAGACAGGCCGGAATGACAGAAAAATAGGCGTTTCTGGACAGACACTCTATAGAAAACTGAGAGGTGCGAAGAATGCCAGCAATAGAAATTAAACCTGACGTCTATTGGATAGGAGTCAACGACAGAACCACCGACCTCTTTGAAGGGTTGTGGCCGATTACGCAGGAAGGGGTATCCTACAACAGTTATCTTATAAACGACGAGAAGAAAGCACTCGTCGATTTGACCAAATCGTTTAAAGTGGACGAATTCCTTCATCAAATCGAAGAGGTTACAGATATTTCAATGATCGATTATGTCATCATCAACCACATAGAACCGGATCATTCCGGTGTCTTGAGTACCATGAGAAAGATAGCCCCAAACGTAACCATTTTGGGCTCTCAGAAGACTAAGGAGATGCTGGAGTCGTTCTACGGTATTACCGAGAATATCAAGGTCGTTCAAGACGGAGAGATCCTCGCTTTGGGTAAAAAGATCTTGAAGTTTTTTGAGACTCCTTACGTGCACTGGCCTGAGACAATCATGACCTATGAGACGTCGGATCGGATTCTCTTTTCCTGCGATGCTTTTGGCGGATACGGGGCACTCCGCGGGGCCATCTTTGATGACGTGTGCACAGATTTCGATTTCTATGAAAAAGAATCGCTGCGCTATTTTGTCAATATTATAGCCAGATTTAGCAGTATGGTACTCAAAGCTGTCGATACATTGGCCGATGTGCCTATCAATATTGTGGCCCCGTCCCACGGGCTTATCTGGCGAAAGAACCCACACCTCATTGTCGAATTGTATAAGAAGTGGGCTGAATACGCCACCGGGAGAACGGAGGCTGGTATAACCCTTATCTATGGCTCGATGTACGGCAACACTGAAACGATGATGAACGCCGTGGCTCAGGGCATATCCAGGATTGGAGTACCCCTCGAAATCTTTGACGCCACAAGAACTCATGTCAGTTACATTCTCCCGTCATTGTGGACGAAAGCAGGGGTGGTGATTGGGGCTCCCACCTATGAGACCACGCTTTTTCCACCAGTGGCTCAGGTGTTGGATATGGCGGTCCAGAAGCGTGTGTTAAATAAAAGAGTCGCCACATTCGGCAGTTTCGGATGGAGCGGGGGAGCGCAGAGACATTTTGAACAGATCGTAAAGCCTCTAAAATGGGACGTGATGGATTCTTTTCAATTTGCCGGCGGCCCAACCCATGAGGATCTGAAAAGGGGAGAGGAGTTCGGAGCAAAATTTGCAGAAATCGTAAAACGCGGCAACGGTTATGAGATGAAGGGAGGATGAGATGACCGACAAAATTTATAGACAGAGAGTCGAGCAACTACAAAGTAACATGCAGCAGGATGAGATCGATGTCTTTATGGCTTTCGATTTAGCAAATTACTACTATTTCACCGGTGATATGAGAAAGCAGCCACGGGCTCTCATCCCCCAGAAGGGCGATCCAATCCTTTTTGTCTTTGAGGGCGAAAAGGATGAGGTTCAGAGGATATCCTGGATCGAGAATATTACCACCTATCGAGGGTTACACGAGATGATGCTGGCTATCATCCAGTTCTTCAATGGGCTGGGGAAGGAGAAACCGGTGATGGGTATTGAGTTCGGTTTTCATCTCCCTGCTTTTATGCTGGAAAGATTTAAGATGGCCAATCCCAATGTCGAGATAGTCGATTCCAAAAAGATTGTCTCTCCCCTGAGGATGATAAAATCGGATGAGGAGATCGCCCTGATAGAACAGGCGTGTAAGATAGCAACTGCGGCCATGAAAAAGGCGGCTGACGTCTTGAGGGCAGGGATGACCGAAAAGGAGGTGGCCTGGGAGATCGAAATTTCGGTCATGGAGGCCGGAGGCGATGGACTCTCTTTTCCCACCTTCGTCAATTCAGGATACCGGTCTGGGTGGCTCCATGGACTGGCCACGAATAAAAAGATTGAAAAGGGAGATATAGTGTTGATCGATGTCGGAACGAAATATCAAGGATATTGTGGGGATATTTGCCGATCCTTTACCATCGGCCCAGCGAAGAACGAGGTTAAGAAAATCTATACCGCGTACGAAAAGATACAAAAAGAATTTATCGACAATATAGCGGTGGGTAAACAGATTTACCAATGTGAGGAGAAAGCGTCTCAAAAGGCGGAAGAGATGGGTTTGGGAGAGTACTATGTCAGAGGGATGATGCACGGTATCGGGTTAGATTTTGAGGAGGTGCCCTTTCCCACAATTTTCCCCGACGATGTCATGCTATCTTTTCAGGAAAATATGACCGTTTCCATTGGGCATGCGGTCTTTTCCATACCGAAAATTGGAGGGGTCCGCTTTGAAAACACCTACCATGTTCTGAAAGATGGTTTGAGGCAATTGACGCACTTTGAGAACGGGTTGATAGAGGTTTGAAGATGGCCGAGCACACCAGGACAAAAGCTTTCGAAATTGATAAGAGAACTCTGTATGAGTGCCTCACAGACCTAAAAGTCTTCGGGCGATTTTTTCATTTTGTCAAGGGAGTGGAATGTGAGGACGACGAGATAAAGTGGCTGAGCAGAGAGCCGATGGCGAAGTTCACCTCCAGCCCATCTCTCACTGCAGAAATAGTGAGCGAAAATTACGACTCCGGCAAAATTGGCTGGAAGGCGCACGGCCCCAATTTCTTTGCCGAGGGAAATTTTCTTATCGAGGAGACCGGACCGAAGGAGGTAAACCTCACATTGCAATTACGTCTGACTGTCAGTGGACCTTTAAGAGTAACGATCAGCCCTCTGTTGGCTGCCAATATCAAAGGGCAAGTGGGTAAGTTCTTCAGCAATCTGGAAAATTTTATCAGACCTGTCTGCCCCGACCCTCGGGGTACAGGCAGGCGTGAGGAGAGCTAAATGGAAAGGCAAGATTTATCCGACAAGGAGCGCAAGGTTCTGAAGAGTATTGAATCTGTCACAGACCCTGAGTTTGGGAAAAGTATCGGCTCCCGTCAGCTCATCGATGAGGTGAAAGTGGAAGGGGAGACGGCTTCCATAGTCTTTCATCTGACAGTACCTTTCTGCCCTGATGTTTTCGCCCTTCATATTGGCAGAGAAATTATGGGAAAGGCAAAGGAGGTGGACGGGGTAGAGAAGGTGAATATCAGAGTCAAAGATCATAGAAATGCGGAGAAGTTGACCCAAAAGTTAATGGAAGAGAGCGATGACTAATTGCAAGGTCAAAAAACTGAAGAGAGGAGGTGAAAACGATGGGAAAGTCTAAGACTTTTTATCTCTTTGCTTTTTGCATCCCCCTTGTTCTCGTCATTGCCTTCTTGGCCTTCGGCCAGGAGAAGAAGGGTCGGAGGGAAGAGCAAAACATGTTAACCCCGGCTGAACAGCAGGCCGAGCTGGCAAAGGCAGTGGAGAGGGGTAAAGCCCTCTTCTACGACAAGGAGTTGGGAACCAGTGGCATGACCTGCAACTCCTGTCATCTTGAAGGCGGCACCAAAACGAACCCGATGAAGATGAAGGGAATGACGATGGATGCTTTTGACAATCTGGGGGCCCGATACCCAAAATACTTCCCCATGGCCATGAAAGTCATGACCCTGGATCAGGTGATCAATTTCTGCGTCGTCAACCCCTTGAAAGGCAAGCCCCTGACTTTGGACGACCTGAGACTCACCGCGCTGACCGCCTACGTTGCGTCGATCGAGGCGGAAAAGGTAGAAGAAGAGAAGAAGTGATCTGCCCTTCTCTATGCTTGAACTTAGAGGGAGAAAGGAGAGTCGATTCCCTCCGCTACTTTTGAGAAGAGTGCATAAGACGGCGGGATATCTCTTTGTTCTATTATTCCTCTTGATAGGCTACTTCTGTATTGCTCTCTTGGTTTCATCCAGGCAGGAACTCTCTTCGCGGGCGGTTTTTCATGCGATTTTTGCCCTGGGCCTCTTCGTTGTCTTAACCGCCAAGATTTTGATTGTTCGTCTCTATCGGCAATTCATGGGCAGCATCCATAAATTTGGGTTGGCTGTTTTTCTCTTAGCCTTTGGGGCAGTTGCGACCTCAGCCGGCCATTTTTTCCCGGTCGCAAGCTCACACTATACTAAACCAAAAGAGTTGCGATCTGAAGTTGAGACGGAATCCCCGGGATGGAGTCTGTTACAGGTGAAATGTACAAGATGCCACACTCTCGAAAGGATATTCAGTAAGTCCAGGACCACTGTAGATTGGACCCGTTTGGTGGGCCTGATGAGGTCCTTTCTGCCCGGCTGGATAAGCCATGAGGAGGCGGCGCAAATTACTGATTATCTTTATACCAATGTCTGTGGCGTCTCGGATACGACAGGGGGTCGGTAACATTGGAGGCGCTCGGGATCCGGCTTCTTAATGGAGTATTGGAGTGATGGAGTATTGGGAGGGAGAGTTCCCAGAGTGGTACTTTTTGTCTTTTCTGTAGTTACAGAGGAAAGGGGGGATTGCTGTGATAGCCCAGTTTGACATTGTACCGGTAGGTGCAGGGTCAAGCATAAGCCAGTACTTGGCCGATGTTATTGACCTGGTGGATAAGAGCGGTCTTGACTATCGCCTCACCTCCATGGGGACCATTGTTGAGGGAGATTGGAAGGAGGTCATCCATCTGGTCAAAGATTGCCACGATACGATGATGAAGCACGTGGACAGGGTCATTACCCACATAACTATCGACGACCGCAAAGGCTACACCGACCGCATTGCGGGCAAGGTTAAGAGCGTCGAGCAGCGGTTGGGGCGGGAGGTAAAAAAGTAGTCGAGCCTGAATCTATGAGCCGTGACTTGCGAAGGTTTTTGTTATGGGACCTGGGGTTTTTGGATTATGAGAAAGCCCACCGCATCCAACTTCAGGTGCACCGCGGGAGGGTGAAGGGCGGGTGCCCCGACACTCTCCTCTTAGTGGAGCACCCACCGGTCATCACCCTGGGCAAGAGGGGCACCCTTGACAACCTCTTGGTCTCGGTGGCCGAATTGAGAGCCAGAGGAATTGGACTCCATCGGGTGGAACGGGGCGGTGATATCACCTATCACGGCCCAGGTCAGTTGGTGGGCTATCCTATCTTCTCCATAAAAGGTGGATTGTCGGGGGTCCGTCCCTTCATTCGAAGGTTGGAGCAGGCTCTCATCTTCGCCCTCGGGGGGTTGGGAATCAAAGCCGAGCAGAGACAGGACTGCACCGGCGTCTGGGTAGGGGACAAGAAGATCGCTGCCATCGGTGTAGCGGTCAAGCGCTGGGTAACCTTCCACGGGTTTGCCCTCAATGTTTCAGCAGACCTGACCGCCTTCCAGCTTATTAACCCCTGCGGCACCGGCAAGGAGGTCACTTCGACAGAAAGGGTGCTGGGGAGGGAGGTGGCCTTTGATGAGGTTAAGGATTTGGTTAGACATGGATTTGAAGCGATCTTCAACGTAAGGCTTGTCGATGAGAGATTGAAAATTGAGGCCTCTCTGGCTTGAGGTCAGATTGCCCGTAGTTCAGGCTCACAACAGGGTGCTCGTCGGGATGACTCAGTTGACAGTGGAGCCAAGCACTCTGCCCCAACTGTCAGCGCCACAGAGGAAGGAAAAACACTTAAGTGAGAGAGGAGGTGAAGAGTACCGATGGAAAAATGGCAATGTATTGTTTGCGGGTATGTTTACGATCCTGAGAAGGGGGATCCGGATAACGGGATCGATCCCCCCACCCCCTTTGAGGATCTACCCGATGATTGGATCTGCCCTGAGTGCGGAGCACCAAAAGATCAATTTGAGAGAATGAGTGAATAAGAAACGTTTCCCTTTGCGGCGAAGCCGCACATCAAAAGGTTGAATGTCGGCACCTCATGACTTTCTTGCCAAAAAAACAAAGATTTAATTGCCGATATTAGAGAAGAAGATCGATATGTTGGGCACCATCGAGTAGGAGTGATCCGTGGCCAATAGAGGTGAGCAGATAGTTATGTCCGAGCCCAAAGAAGCGATGCTGTACGAAACTATCGATGGCAATGTTGTTGAGTGTCAGTTGTGCGGGCACCGGTGTCGAATTAGGCCGGGAGGGATGGGCATCTGCCGAGTCCGCCAGAACAGGCAAGGGAGACTGTTTACCCTGGTGTACGGCAAAGTGATTGCCAAGCATGTCGACCCCATTGAGAAGAAACCACTTTTCCATTTCCTGCCCGGCACCCTGAGCTATTCTGTGGCCACAGTGGGCTGCAATTTTCAGTGCGATTTTTGCCAGAACTGGCAGATCTCACAGATCTCACAGATCTCGCAGATCTCGCAGCTCCGGGCGGATGA
>JBHIER010000203.1:0-6356 GCA_046760705.1 bacterium | reverse complement strand
CACTCTTTACAGCTATGTCCGGGAGGCAGATCCCCTGTGATAGAAGATCGACGGGCTTTGTCCGCTTACTACGAAAACCCTGGATCTCGCAATAGAGTATGTTAAGTGCAAGGGGCTGGGAGAGTCCCTTAAGTGACCCCGCTCCTTAGCGTGTATCATTACACCAATCGGGGTAATACCCTACTTACAAGGATGGGGAGTACGAGACTCTCTCCGGAACTTCGATGGCGGCACCCCACGTAGCCGGGACGGCTGCGTTGATCCTTGCTGCAAACTCGGCACTGTTGGTAGAAGAAGTGCGCACGATACTTAAGGACACCGCGGATGATCTGGGGCCCGCCGGCAAGGACGACTACTACGGCTACGGCCTAGTGGATGCGGAGGAAAGCGTGACCGGGACACAGACCTCCCCGAAGGTGGTTGCGTCGGAGACCCCTCGGTCCACAAAGTCGTCCACTTGGGGTCAGATCAAGAGCCTGCTTAAGTGAGCCTGACCCAAGCCTTCCCAACTAAAACATAATTTATGAGGAGGGAAAAAGATGAAGGCGATCAAGGTTTTTCTCGCTGGCCTCTTAGCGCTTGCCCTTGTCGGCTCTGCTGCTCAGGTTAGTGCAGTTGGTGAATCTCAGTCAGAAGAGGAATCCAACGTCGCTGATGTCACTGTATATAGGAACGATGTGACGGATGTGACAGTCGATGTCAACCCCGATGCCCCCCCGGAAGCCGCTTCCAACTTCCCAGACGTCGATCTGGATGTCGGAGACACCAAGGCCGAGGTGGATATCGACGTCTCCACACAAGATGAGTTTGTTATTAAGTTGGCGAAGCTTGTCTCGTCTGGAAAGGGATCGGCTACCCCTACCACTTGGGGGCAGATCAAGAGCCTGCTTAGGTGAGCCGACCCATAGCCCTTTCTCATAAAAAGCCCTTAGAATTGCTCTAAGGGCTTTTTTCTAAAAAGAAGGTTTTCTCCAAGTCAAAGCCTTCCTGGGATCTCTATGTGGATTTTAGAGGCATTCTGCAGAGGAACTGTGGCCTCAATTTGTTTTTTTGCTGAGAGTAGGTTGAATGACTTTATTTCCCACTTTGATAAATGTGGGAATTTTTTTCGTTGACAAACTCTCTTTTTATGACTATATTCCTCCCAATGGGAAATCTTCTTCACAGATAAAATCAAGTGGGAAAGGCAATGAAACAGCAACTCAAAGACTCGGAATACCACCTGAAAAGGCAGGAGATAAAAAAGATCATCAACTCCGCCTTAAACTTCAGGGATAGGTGCCTTTTGAAGACCTTAGCTCATACAGCTATGAGAAGGTTTGAGGCCGCTAATCTTGATGTCAGGGACATTGACTTTGAGCGAAAGCTCATTTACATAAGGGAAGGCAAGGGTGGGAAGTCAAGAACTATTCCTGTGTCGGAGGAGCTTTTGAGTGATC
Source organism: bacterium (assembly GCA_046760705.1). Lineage (GTDB taxonomy): Bacteria > JBHIER01 > JBHIER01. The sequence continues at coordinate 4,917 of JBHIER010000203.1, read as the reverse complement.
TTAGATACTTAATCGGCCCGAAAAAGAATGGAGCTTTATTTGCCAATCCCAGGGGAGAGAGACTTTCTTTAAGGCATATCAATCACATCCTGGCCAAAGCAGGAGAGAAATCAGGAATCCAGAACCCCAACCCCAAATACAAGAACATCACCTGTCATCTCTTCAGACATAGCTTTGCCCGGGAGTGGAAAAGACAGGGTGGATCTTTGGAGACTCTCTCCAAGATCCTGGGTCACACTTCAATCAAGACCACTTTGGATGAATACGGAACGGAGGACTTGGAAGAGGTGCAGGAGAATTATGAGAAGCTCATAGGAGAGATGTTTTGAGAGGAAGGGGGAGAAATGGACTTGGTTGATAGAGGGATTATTATCGTCAGGAAGAAACAACCGTATCTGGACTGGGTGAGAAATCTGCCTGATCCAGACTATGATGTCACACTACAGAGATTGAATGCGGATAGCACTGCTTATTTGATCCCTTTGTTTGACGATTATCAAGAGGGGGAAAGTTTCATAAAAGAAAACTACAGATTGATCTTTGAGCATGAGCTCAATGGGTGGCATCTGGACGAGAAAGATTGGCCCAGGGATAGAACATACAAGAGATTCAAAGAATGGTTTGATATAGAGCTACATTCTATGGCTCTTGATTTAGTCCAAGGCGATATTGAAAAAGAAGAATTTGAGGAACTTTGAAAGTCAACCTATGATTTGCCGAACGACTGATTTTATATCAGGAGCGGAGGCAAATCAATCAGTCCCTTACGATCTGCAATGATGATGTGGGGATCTTCAAGCCAACTCTTCATCGGTATGTGGGGCAGGAGAAAGGAAGAGATGATATTGGAAATAGGAAGCTTCCTTGCTGAAGAAATGTTCCACTTTCACTAAAGTGGCACATTTCTTGTTGACATTGATAGGTCTATTTTCTTATTGACATTTGAGATAGATTTTGTATCTTCTGAAAGATTGTTACTTGTTAGGCGGCAGAGCTCACGACCAGTGGCTCGATGACGAGCAAGCACGACACCGATTCACACCAATCAAAAAAGGAGGAAATCACATGAGTGTATTGGTTTTACTCGAAGCACAAATCAAATCTGAGGATGTCTCTGACATGAAGTCATACCTGGCAGAGATACTTCCAGATACTCGCGCATATGATGGTTGCCAGGCGATAGATGCGTATTTCAACACCGAGGATGTGGGTAATATGGTTCTGGTTGAACACTGGGACTCACGTGCCCGCTATGAGAAATATCTTGCCTGGCGCACAGAAACTGGGGTATTGGATAAGATAGGCGCGATGACTGCTGGACCGCCAAGCATTCGATATTTTGAAAGAATTGATGCGTAGCATGAGTCAGAACGACTGAGCTTAGAATTCGTGTGATGTCTAACCAAGCCCTCGTCCCTTTGGTGCTGGCGAGGGTTTTTTGTTTTGGCCAAAATATTTTACCTTTTTGGTATTAACCCCCCTTCTACAGGCTTGTACGAAGCTCTGAGGGCATTTTTGAGAGGGGTCATGGTCTTGAACCCAACTCTAAATTGTTTTGGGTGAGAACCTAATTCGGGCGTTTAGGGCTGTTAAATTCGTAAAACAAGAAAGGCGTCGCTGCTCTTTGATGGACCCCGTTGCAGGGGACTTTGAGGTTTGATGGGGGTTTCAAGGAGGGTGAGGGAGAAAAAACTTGCCAAACGACGAAAAAAGCCGTAACTTCCCAACTTGACAAAATCAATTGAACAAATTTCGGTGGAGTTCGAATTTTACTTGACACCCAGACGAATAATTAGTATACTGTATTTATGTTATTGTATTAACATGTCATCGAATTAAACATCTCCCCCGGGAAGAACCTTTGTGGTTCTCCCGGCCCCCTACGGGTTGCGATCCGTAGGGTTTTTATTTACTATGAATAGAACAACGTTCTTAATTGACGGATTCAACCTTTACCACTCAGTTCGGGATGCGAGCAGGGCACTTGGCGGGACTACAACTAAATGGCTCAACATCCGCTCTTTGTGCGACTCCTACCTGCATGTGATAGGTAACAACGCGCAGACCCAAAGCGCATACTACTTTTCTGCTCTCGCCAAGCATCTCATTGCGTCCGATCCGGACAAGGTGAAGCGACACAAGACCCTCATAGAGGCCTTAGAGTCTACGGGGGTCATCGTTGAGCTTGCCCAATTCAAGGAAGTCACAATTAGGTATCGTAGCGATACCTGCTGGGTTACACTAAAGCGACACGAAGAAAAGGAAACCGATGTGGCGATCTCCGCGAAGTTATTCGAGATATTCATAACCGATGAGTGTGATACAGTCGTTTTAGTTACCGGAGATACTGACCTCGCACCGGCTGTAAGGACCGCCAAGAAGCTGTTTCCCTCCAAAGGCATCTGCTTTGCATTTCCCTACAAACGGAAAAATAAAGAACTGGCCAAGCTGGCTGACATATCCTTCAATATCAATCCCCGGAAATATCTCCAGCATCAGTTTCCCGATCCCGTAGTATTGGCCGATGGGCGGAAAATCTACAAACCCTCTGTTTGGTAGTGCTCCCCGGTGTGGGGACATCCCTTCTGCATATAAAAAAGACCGCCGCCAGCATCAACAGCCGGCGACGGCTTTCTTATTTGACGAAAAAAAAGGCCTTTCGTCAAATTCAAATCCCCTTCTAAGGCCCCTTCTCTCCCCTGTCCTACTTTTTTACCCATAAGCAAGTCTCCCCATCGCTTCTGTAAGCTCTGAGAGACTCACAGCGATATATTTTCGGGTGGTGGCGACCGACTCATGCCCCAGGACCTCCTGGATCACTCCCAAAGGTATGCCCCTGGAGTGAAGGGTTGTCGCGACGGTCTTTCTCAGGCTGTGGGTCGTGACCTTCCCCTGAAGCTCGTTGCCCTCAAAGGCTCCCTTCAGGATGTTATGGGTTTGCTGCCTTGTGAGCCTTCCCCCCTTCCTGGACACGAAAAGGGCAGCTCCCGGATCCAGGAACTCCTCCTGAGTTCTCTTCCATTCCACCAGCTCTTCCACAGCTTCCTTTGCAGCATCGTTTAGAGGTATAACCCGGGCCTTTTTGCCCTTTGTTGTAGACTTCCTCAATGCCAGAAGATCAACAGGCCGGCCGTGCTGCCAGACATCGCCGACGTTCAGGTTGACAAGCTCTGAGATCCTGGCACCGGTGTTGATCCCTATGGTAAACAGACACCGATCTCTTACCTCATACTTGCCAAAGAAGCTTTGGGAGATCTCCTGAATCTCCTCCAGCGTTAATGGTCGTGATCCTTTCATCTTTCCTACCCTCCTGTAGTAGGCTGACACTGTCAAGAAACCACGAGATTTTCACGAGATTAAAAGAAATTTGGATTCCCCCCGTGAAAATCCAGTGTTAATCTGTGTTAATCCCGTGGTTTTCATTTTGTTTTGGACAATGCCAGTAGGCTTCAAACGGTAATCAAGAGACGGGGGCCACATCGTTTCCGGTGGCCAGCGACCTGACAATCACCTGATCTTTCCCTGTCGTGCTGGTGTTGGTGATTCGTGTTCGTGATTGGAGCGGTTTTTACGAGCACGAGCAACGAGCACGAGTCACGACTTTGAGCTGCTCTTCCACTTTACTTCTCACCTCCCGGGGGAGGGAGATCCCCGGCCTGGAGATCTCCCCCCCTTTTCCTGAACCTGTCAGGAACAGGTTTGACCTCCAGAAATCGCTTCTAAGACCCCTTTCTCGGTTGGAGGTATATTTCCCCCCACCTTCTCCGAGATCGTCCGTTCTGCGGGAAAATAGAGACTATTTTGAGCACCTTCCTTGACTCCAGTGTCTAAATCACCTCGATCATTTCATCCTCGTCCATTAGCACACCTTTGAGGACCTGGAATCCTCGACCCCGGAGCTCCTCCCTCACCTCCTCGACCCTGGCCTCTGACTTCTTTCCGATCTCGGCCAGCTTCTCCCTCCAGATCTCCCAGTCTTGACCCACCAGGATGGCGCACTCAGCTATCTTCCCACCAAAGTCCGCGGTCACACGGACGAGGAACTTGACCAGCGGAGAGTGCTTTGTCGGGACTGACCTTTCCATCAGATCCACCCGGAGCTCTCCGACTCCCTGGCTCTGAGCCTCCTCCAGAAGGTCCTCCAGTTTGGTATAGGCTATCTTCATAGCTGATCCTCCTCCTTGCCTCTGGGGAGCGATAAACCCCATCGCTCCCCTTCAGCAAGTGTCAAATTACCTGTCTTCTAAGAACAGATGCAGCTCCGACCGACCTTTGTGATCCTTAGTCGTCCCTTATGTTTTAACCCATTACATCTCCCCGCATGATCGCAGCCAGCACAGCCGTCCGCATCATATCCTCCGCCTCTTCGGCCGATACCTGTGGGCAAAGGGCCTTTATTTCCTCAACCGCCTCAGCAGCATCGTATGCCCCCTCATGCCAGAGCGAGCATATCGAGAGAAACTCTGTCTCCTTGCCCGCAATCAGTTGACTCCATTTTCCCTCTTTCTCCTCCGATGGCAAGTAGTCGATCTCGTCAATCGGAATATCGGCCTGGCCAGAAGGCTTTTTAATCACAAGCCGATGGCGGTCAATTTCGCTGACGCCGACATACACATCCAGGCCCAGCTCTCCTAAGTGGATCTCTTTCATCACCTGTTCACCTCCTAAGCTAAACTCACAACCCCATTATCTCCAGCTAACTCGCTCTGCTCATGCCAGCAACCACACCGCCGGCAGTAGAGCAGAAAACACCGCCTGCCACACACCGGACAGGTGAAGTCAATATCCTCCCTGGGATTATGATGCCAACATCAGCAGGTGGCACCTGCAACAGTCAGCCACAAAGCCCTTGACTACAACATCTTGCATCGCCTCCACCTCCTTGAATTGCCTTGCCTCCGGGGAGCGATAGACTGC
>JBHIER010000202.1:0-6360 GCA_046760705.1 bacterium | reverse complement strand
AGTTGCCGCTTCTTCGTGTTGAACTCCTCTTCAGTTATAATTCCCCTGTCTCGAAGGGAAGCGAGCTTCTCCAGTTCATCGAGATTTAATGTTGCTTTGGCTCCAGTCTTGGATGCCGCCATTCTCTGCTCAATTGTTTGCTTTATCGCCTCAAATGACTTCTGTTGGAAAGTGTTGAACATCACCGTGTTCTCATCCTTGGTCGCTTCAAATAGCCCTCCCTTGGCTTCCTGTCCACCCAAGTATGCAAACTGGATGTAGCCATTAGTCATGATCCCGGCTTTTTTGAATTGTATAGACGAGATATGTGCAATCAGTATTTCCTTATCGCCTTTGAGCCCGTGAGTTAAGAACCCCGTCAGACCCTTGCGCTTTATCCGAACCTTATCCTCCAGAACCTCTATCTGACCACTCACGCCCTTCGCCTCCATAAGTACTTTTTCCGTCTGTGAACCCTTTTTCTTCTCCTCTGGCTGCTCTTTCTCATAGCACTCAGTACAGACATCCTCAGTTGTAAAGTAATATGTCGAAGGATACTCTTTACCACAAATTTTGCATCTCATCTCACACCTCTTTTGATCCGATATGAAATAGGTTGTTTAGAATAAAATTGGGGTCAGCCCTTAAAAAATTTTTCTCAACTCTCTTGCAGAGCTCCCTAAACTGTGGCTCACAACTGATGTTCTCGCGATACGTAGCTCAAGTTTTTCTACCAAAGTGATGGGAAATCAGGCTTGAATCGTGATCTTTTTAGATCCTCCTTTCTCACCCATTCGCTCACGGCGCTGTAGTGAACACCTTGAAAATCCAGGGCAATGTCTGGTTATTTCTCATTTGGACTCCTCCTCGGTTGTCTATGGCTCCTAAATTACGATTCATTCAATTCCTTGTCAAGCATTTTTTCCGCTCTCAGATTCCAGTTTGGGAACGAGGGCGTCAACTGTAGGGACAGCCTTTATGGCTGTCCGCGGACAGGGATAAACCCTGTCCCTACATTTTTAGAGTATCATTCCGAGGGTAACACCTTCCTGCCGTCAACATTGAGGAGGGCCTTTTTTATCTCCTCTGTCGTCGCCTCCGACAGCAAGAACTCTGTACACCTTTTGCCAATGTCGTCCACAAAGTGCGCGTCGGAGGATGTGACCATGGGGAAATCTCCATATAGAGAGAAATCCGTTTCGGCCTCTTCGAGAGGCGTGGCTGCTGAAATCTCAACGGCGTCCAACTCCAGATCCTCCGGAATAAATCCCAACTGCCCGATGATACTGAAACTCTCCCGGTCAATGTGAGAAGCGATGACCAGCCCTCCGAGCCGGTGCACCGTTTTCACGACCTTGTGAAGCGATAGCGCTGTGGCCCCGATCAGCAATTTTGTGTTGAACCCCTCGACCTCATCGAGTTCGTTGACCACAATCTGATCACCGATATTGATCTCAATGCCCGTCTCTTTGGGAAGATGAGCATAAACAATCTTCTGAAGTTCCAACACTCGATCCGTTTCGTCAAAGAGGGCGATCAGATGGGCCTCCTCCTGGGAAGTGATCTCCATTCCGGCCAGAACGGTGAGAGGCTGCCCAGATGCTGCTCGCACGGTGGCAGCCACATTCTCGGCGGAGTTGTGGTCACAGATGGCGATGATATCTAAACCTCTGTTTCCCGCTGCTTCGACAATTGCCCTGGGTGACATCTCCAGATCTCCGCAGGGCGAAAGGCAAGTATGGATGTGCAGATCGACCCGGAAGCTACGGAGCATCACCGCTTTCCAGATATACCCATTCCATGGAGCTGGCATACCATCTCATAGGCTGTCAGCGGGCTGACCAAAATGGGTACCGCCTCCTGCTCGGCCTTCTGGACTGTCTCCTCAGCCGGCTCCTTTCCGTTGATCAGGATGATTCCGGCCAACTCCTTCAGGGTGACTACAGCCACAATGTTCTGATGGATCTGCAGCGTTATCCAGAGGTCACCTTTGCGAGTGTGGGCGATGACGTCGCTCAGAAGATCGCTCACATAACCTCCGGCCACCTCGGCGTCGAGGCTGCCTTCCCCCGACCTGACATCCAGATTGAGTTCTTCGACCACCTCTTTGAGTTTCATTGTTCCCAATCACCTCGGTTCAGTCTCTCGGTGTCAGTTCCTCCAAGCTGACGAAGACACAGTCGGTAATGGAGGCGTGGCCCAGAACGACATCCTCTGCCAGTGTCTTACAATCAGGAGCCCCACAGGCACCGCAATCCTTCCCCGGCAGTTTGTGAACGACCTCCTCACGCTCCCGCACCTTTTCAATCGCTCTGGCAGGGTTTCGATCCAGGGGCGGAAAGGGGGCGGCCGCGATCTCCTTTGGCAAGGAAAAGAATCTGCCTTTGTACTGCCGCCTGACCATCTCCCGGCTGACTCGGGTCTTCTCTCCGAACATCTTGACCAATGTGGCCACCTTGTTCTTGGCCAGATGCCTGTTTTCCACCGTCAATGGACCTCCGACACAGCCGTCCGGACAGATGAGACATTCGAGATAGTCGACGGTTTTGAGCTTTCCGGCCTCCACCTCGTCCAATATTTTGATGACATCTTGCACACCAGCCACCGCCAGACAATTGTCCATCTTCAGCCCATTGACCTCACCGCCGGTCATGGCCCAACCGATTCCTACACCGCTCGACTGCTGGAGGATCACGTCCTCGTCCAAATCCTTCAGCGCAGACAACAGGGGACCGTAGATGTCCCGGATGGAGATGGCTCCGTCCAGATGGGATCTGTCGGTGCCGAGGGGGCGATTGATGGAGATCATCTTGGCCGGGCAGGGAGTGATGTGGATGACGCCGATCTCTTCAGGAGAGAGGCCGCGCTCCTTCACCTTTCTCGCTCTGTGGGTTTTGGCCGCAACCTCCCGCGGGGCGTCGATGGGAATAATCTGCCGACACAGATTGGGATACTTCATGGCGATCAGCCTAACAACGGCCGGGCATGTCGACGATATGAGGGGCCGCGGACCGGGCTGACTCTCGAGATACTCCTCGATGGCCGCGCTCACCATCTCACACAGCCACGCCTCGTCAAAGACATAATCGAACCCAATCCTCTTGAGGGCCAACAGTATTTCGTTGGGCATGGCGTGCCGACCGAACTGGCTGTAGAGAACAGGGGAGGGAAGTGCGATCGTCATTTTGAATCTCTTCAGATCTGAAGCGGACGTGGTGAGAGGAGTCACAGCCCCGTGGGGACAGACTCGAAAACACTCGCCGCAGTCGATACATCTCTCCCCAATGATGACGGCCTTCTCATCTCTGACCCTGATGGCCTTTGTCGGGCAGGCTTTCATACAGGCCACACAGCCGACACACGTGCTCTGTTCAATCTTTATCGAGTGCTGCTGTTCAACCACCTCTTCCGACTCCCTTTACATCTTGATGCGAACCTCGAGCCTGGTCCCCTGCCCAACCACTGAGGTGATCTCGAACTCGTCAGCATTCTTCTTTATGTTGGGCAACCCCATTCCTGCTCCGAACCCCATCTCCCGCATCTCCTCTGTGGCGGTCGAATACCCCTCCTGCATGGCCAGCTCGATGTTCTCTATCCCCTGCCCCTGGTCCTCGACGACCAGGGTGATCATCTCCGGGGTAACGGTAAAGTGGACCCCCCCATCTCGGGCGTACATGACCACATTCATCTCGGCTTCGTAGGCGGCGATGGCCACGCGCCTGATGATGTCCGCCCCAACCCCTATCTCTTTGAGGATCTCCTTGATCCTACACGAAGCCTCCCCGGCATTGGCGAAGTCCCCGCCTCTGACGGCGAACCTCTGTTCAAAAACATGTTCGGCGAGCATCACTCAGGGCCTCTTCAGCGACTGAGAGACACCCGACAATCCTTTCTGAAACAGGAGACCACACGACTCGTACATTGGCAGTCGGGTGGCCAACAGGGGGATGTTCTTCGTCCTGGCCAGGTCGATGGTCTCGGCCCCGGTCTCTTGCCCCGAACAAAGACGACGGCTGAGAGTTCCGCTACCTCCGCAGTCCTGAGCACTTGCACGTTTGTCAATCCCGTAATAAGCAAAGCCCCAGGATCGGCCAGGGTCAACACATCGCTCATCAGATCCGAAGCTTTGGCTGCGGTCACCTCGATGCCGAGGGAGCCTTCGCCGGCCAGCACCTCTGCATCGAGAACGGCCTTAATGTCTTGGAGTACCACCGCGCGCCACTCGCTACATACAGGTTCTATGCATACTTAGTCACTGTCCGGAAACGCCTGTTTTCCTGTCATTGTGAATCTTCGATTACCACTTTCCGTCTTTCAGGTACTGGTCGATGGCCGCGGCGGCCTTCTTGCCGGCACCCATGGCCAGGATGACGGTGGCCGCCCCGGTAACGATGTCCCCGCCGGCGAAGACGCCCTTTTTGCTGGTCTTGCCGGTCTCCGGATCGGCGACGATGTTGCCCCATTTCGTCAACTCCAATCCCGGAGTGGTGGAGGTCACCAAGGGATTGGGCCCTTGCCCGATGGCCATGATGACCACATCGACGTCGATGACGTGCTCGGAGCCCTCAATGGGCACCGGCCGGCGCCGTCCCGAGGCATCCGGCTCCCCCAACTCCATTCGAATGCATTCGATGCCTTTCACCCAGCCTTTTTCGTCTCCCAGAATCCTGAGAGGGTTGGTCAGCAGTTTGAAGACGATCCCTTCGTCCAGGGCGTTTTCGATCTCCTCGTCCCGGGCCGGCATCTGTTCCCGCGCTCTTCGGTAGACACAGTAAACCGTCTCTGCGCCCAATCGCACGGCCACCCTGGCCGCATCCATGGCCACGTTTCCCCCGCCCACTACCGCCACCTTCTCCCCGATCCGGATGGGGGTATCGTACTCCGGGAAGAGGTAGGCTTTCATCAGATTGTTGCGGGTGAGAAATTCGTTGGCCGAATAGACACCGTTGAGGTTCTCCCCGGGAATGTTCATAAAGTATGGCAGCCCGGCCCCTGTCCCGATGAAGACGGCGTCGTAGCCGTTGGCCAGCAGTTCATCCACGCCCTGCAATTTGCCCACAACGAAGCTGGGCTTGATCTCCACGCCCAGCTTTCGGACATAATCGGCCTCCAGTTGCACGATTCGCTTGGGCAGACGAAACTCCGGGATGCCGTATATGAGTACGCCGCCCGGTTTGTGCAGGGCCTCAAAGACGGTCACCCGGTGGCCGAGCTTGGCCAGGTCCCCAGCCGCCGTCAATCCGGCTGGCCCGGCCCCGACGACAGCCACCCGCTTGCCTGTCCAGGGCGGGCTCTGCGGCGCTCGAATCTCCCCCTGCTGGAACTCGTAGTCGGCCACAAAGCGCTCCAAGCGGCCGATGGCAACAGGCTCCCCCTTCTTGCTCAAAATGCAGGCAATCTCACACTGTTCCTCCTGTGGGCAGACGCGGCCGCATATGGCCGGCAGGCTGTTGGTCTCCTTGATCTTGTGAATGGCGGCCATGAAGTCGCCCTCCTGTATTCTGGCGATGAAGGCCGGGATGTCGATGTTCACCGGACAGCCAGCAATGCAGGGCGATTTCTTGCACCCTAAACAGCGGGAGGCCTCCTCTATGGCCATCTCCCGGGTGTAGCCCAGGGCCACCTCGTCAAAATTGCGGATGCGGGCCCGGGGATCTTGCCGGGGCATAGAGACCCGGGTGGCCTTCGCTTTCTTCTTCCCCTCCCCCCGCTGGGCCAGTTCACATTGATAATGCCACAGGGCCCGGTACTCCTCCCGGGAGTACATGGCCTGCCGCTGGATGAGCTCATCAAAGTCGACCTGGTGGCCGTCGAACTCCGGACCGTCGACACAGACGAACCGGGTGCGCTCACCGATGGTCACCCGGCAGGCCCCGCACATGCCGGTTCCATCCACCATGATGGAGTTGAGACTGACGATGGTCTCAATCCCGTGAGGCCGGGTCAACTCCGAGACAGCCCGCATCATGACCACCGGCCCGATGGCCACCACCTGGTCGATCCGCCTGCGCTCATCGATCAACCGCTCGAGCTCATCGGTGACCAACCCGCGACGGCCGCAGGATCCGTCATCGGTGGTGATGTACAGCTCGTCGGAGATGTTCCTCATCTCTGCTTCGAGGATAAGGTGCTCCCGGCTTTTCGCCCCGATGATGGCGATGACCCTGTTTCCGGCCTCCTTCATGCCCCTGGTGATGGGATGGACCGGAGCCACCCCCACACCGCCTCCAATACAGACCACGGTCCCCACGCGCCCGATCTCGGTCGGTCTGCCCAAAGGGCCGACCAAGTCCAGAACCATGTCCCCCTCCTGCAGCTCTCCCAACTTCCGAGTGGACGCCCCGATCTCCTGAAAGATGACGGCGATGAGGCCCCTGTCTA
>JBHIER010000201.1:0-6428 GCA_046760705.1 bacterium | reverse complement strand
GGGATTGAAGAAGCTTGATCCGGGACACCTGGTGACCGCATTCAATGCGCAGCGACGTGGCCCTGTGGCGGAGGTGGGAGGGAAAGTGGGTCGCAGCCTGATTGACGTTGACGCCGATCCCAATGATCACGAAATTGACCGATTCAGCTTCGGCGCTCAGCTCGGTCAGAATGCCGCAGACCTTTCTGTTATTGATGAGCACGTCGTTGGGCCACTTCAGAGCTGCAGAGGGACCGGCCGAGCTCTCTATGGCCCGGGCCGCAGCCAGGGCCGCCACAATGGTGAGCCTCGGGCTCTCCCAGGGGAGCATCTTGGGACGAAGGATGAGGGAGCACCAGACCCCGACGCCGGGTGGGGAGTACCAAACTCTCCCGAAACGGCCCCGGCCTCCCGTCTGCTCCTCAGCGATCACCACCACCCCCTCCTCAGCCCCCTCCTCGGCCAGTCTGAGCGCGTAATCCTGTGTCGACTTCAGCACACCGAAAGAGAATATTTTGCGGCCGACAAATGAGGTTCTCAGCCCTTCTCGTATCTGTGTTTCCGTGAGATACTCGGAGACAGGCGGGATGGCCCTGTCTACTGCTTTAGCTGTGCTGCTTTGGGTGCGCATCGCTCGATTGAGTCTCATTCGAGGGATAGGGTTCAGTTTCATGCGCGCCATAAAAAGAAAAAGCGCGGCCGCGGCCCATCCCGGCGGGGAAACAATTCTGAAATGAATTCAGAACAGGGTTCAGGATGACATTTGGTCTCACTTTGTCATTCCGAACTTGTTTGGGCTCTCTCATCTGTCATAAAACCGTACAAAAAATCTAGACCGTCAAGTTGAAAGTGATGTCCAACGCCCTGGCCGAATGGGTCAGGGCCCCGACGGAGATGAAATCGACCCCTGTCTCTGCCACTGCCCGCACGTTCTCAGGGCCGATGCCCCCGGAGGCTTCGATCTCGAGCCCCTGATCGGCTCTCCCCTTCTCTCTTATGTACGCGATGGCCTCTCTCATCTCATCCAGTCCCATATTGTCCAGCATGATGCGATCGACGCCGGCTTCCACAGCCTCCTTCACCTCGGCCACACTTCTCACCTCCACCTCCACACGAGCATTGGACCAGCCTTGTCTGCATTTGGCCACCGCCTCCTTGATGCCACCGACGATTTTCAGATGATTATCTTTAATGAGCACCATATCGTACAGCCCGGCCCTGTGGTTCCGACCGCCGCCGACCCTGACGGCGTACTTCTCCACGATCCTCAGCCCCGGGGCAGTCTTTCGTGTGTCCAGGATTTGCACCCCCGTGCCGGCAACTTTTTGGACGAACTGACGGGTGAACGTAGCGATCCCCGACAGCCTCTGCAGAAAATTGAGGGCAGTTCGCTCAGCCGTGAGAATCCCCCGAGCCGGGCCGGAGACTCCGGCCAACACATCGCCGGCGTGGGATTGATAACCGTCTTCAACGTGGGGCACAAAATCGATCCTATCGTCCACCTGACGGTAGACCTCGCGGGCAACTTCCAGCCCGGCAACGATCCCCTCCTCTTTGGCCACCATCTCCCCCCAGGCCCGCTGGTCCTGGGGCACGGTGCACTGCGTTGTGACGTCGCCCGAGCCGACATCTTCGGCCAGGGCTGTCCTCACGATCTCTGCCACCTTTTGGGAGTCCAGGCCCATTGCTCAACCTTTTGGGATGATTTCAGGCGATTGATCTCGTCCCGCAGCACGGCTGCTCGTTCGAACTCCAACTGCTTTGCCGCCTGTTGCATCTGTTCTTCGAGCGCGGCGATCCGCTCCTCCCGCTCCAACTCGGTGAGGAGATCGGCTCTCGGTTCCCCCACCGCTGAGATGGCCTTCGAGTCGGCCACGGCGGTCGTTTTGAGCACTTCTTCCACCGACTTGTATATCGACTGGGGGGTAATGCCGTGCTTTTCGTTATAGTCCTGCTGCAGCTTCCGCCTCCGGTGGGTCTCCTCGATGGCCCGCCGCATGGAGTCGGTGATGTGGTCAGCGTACATGATCACCTCACCCCCCATATGGCGGGCGGCCCGGCCGGCCGTCTGGATGAGGGAGGTCTGGGACCGGAGAAACCCCTCTTTGTCGGCATCGAGGATGGCCACCAGCGAGACTTCGGGCAGATCGAGGCCCTCCCGCAAAAGATTGATGCCCACCAAGACGTCAAACTCCGCCAACCTCAGATCCCGAAGGATGTCCACCCGCTCAATGGCGCCGATCTCCGAGTGGAGGTAGCGCACCCGCATCGACATCTGGCTGAGGTAATCGGTCAGATCTTCGGCCATTCGCTTGGTCAGAGTGGTCACCAGCACCCGCTCCTTCCGCTCGACCCGGACCCGGATCTGCTCCATCAGGTCGTCGATCTGACCCTCAACCGGCCGCACCGTAATCTTCGGGTCCATCAACCCTGTGGGCCGAATGATCTGCTCCACAACCACCCCCTGGCATTTCTCCAGTTCGTACTCCCCCGGAGTGGCCGAAACAAAGACGGTCTGATGAATGAGCGATTCGAACTCCTCGAAGAAGAGAGGCCGGTTATCCAGGGCCGAGGGGAGCCTGAACCCGTGCTCCACCAGAACCTCCTTTCTGGACCGATCGCCGGCGTACATACCCCGAATCTGAGGCACGGTGACGTGCGATTCGTCCACGAACATCAGATATTCTGAGGGAAAGTAGTCCAGCAGGCACGACGGGCGTTCGCCCGGCCTTCGGCCTGAGATGTGGCGGGAGTAGTTCTCGATCCCCGTGCAGTAGCCGATTTCGCGCATCATTTCGATATCGTACCGTGTTCGGGACTCCAAGCGCTGGGCCTCAAGGAGTCTGTTTTGCGCTTTCAGCTCGGCCAACCGCTCCTTCAATTCCGCCTCAATGGACTCGATGGCCCGGTTCATCTGCGGGCTGGTGGTCACAAAATGTTTGGCCGGATAGATGGCCACCCGCTCCTTCTCCTCCAAAACCTCGCCGGTGGTGGTATCGATCAGGGTGATCCGATCGATCTCGTCCCCGAAGAGCTCAATCCGGACGCCGTACTCCTCGTAGGCTGGCCGAACCTCGATCACATCGCCCCGCACCCGAAAGGTCCCCCGGGCGAAGTCGATGTCGTTGCGGCTGTAATGGATATCGATCAATCTCCGCAGAATGTGGTCCCGCTCGATACGCTCGCCGCGCCACAAGAAACAGAGCAGATCGCGGTAATCCTTGGGGGATCCGAGACCGTAGATGCAGGAGACGCTGGCCACAATGATGACATCCTCCCGCTCCAAAAGGGAGCTGGTGGCCCGCAGACGCAACCGGTCGATCTCATCGTTGATCGAAGTGTCCTTCTCAATATAGGTGTCCGTCGACGGGATGTATGCCTCGGGCTGGTAGTAGTCATAATAGCTGATGAAATACTCCACCGCGTTCTTCGGGAAGAACTGCTTGAATTCACCGTAGAGTTGAGCCGCTAAGGTTTTGTTGTGGGAGATGACTAAGGTCGGCAGACCTCTATTGGCGATCACATTGGCCATGGTAAAAGTCTTCCCCGAGCCTGTCACCCCCAAAAGCGTCTGAAACCGTTCTCCGCGCTTCAGTCCCTCTGTCAGCTCAGCTATCGCCTGGGGCTGATCCCCCTGTGGTCTGTAATTGGAGACGAGCTCAAACCTCATCATCTCAATCTCTCGGCAATCACAAGACAACGCCTTCTATTTGTAACAGCTCTCTCTTCACCTCAGGTCCACCTCCATACCCCCCCAATCCACCATCGCTCCTGACCACTCTGTGGCAGGGAATCACTATGGCGATGGGGTTTCTGGCGTTGGCCCCTCCGACCGCTCGGACTGCCTTCGGGCGGCCGATCTCTCGGGCCACCCACCCGTAGGATCGAACCTGACCGTATGGGATCTTCAGAAGCGCCCGCCACACTCGACGCTGAAAATCGGTGCCCTCAATAAGATCGATGGCACAGTTGAAACCTCGTGCTCTACGCTCAAAGTAGTCTTCAAGATCTCTTTTGATCTCAGCGAAATGACCACCGTCCTCAACCGCAGCGCAGTTGTACCGGGCCTCGAGCTCGGCCCCAAACTCCTCGGGATCGACACTCAAATTGAGCCGACAGATCCCTTCTTCCGTCGCCGCCAGCCCGATATTTCCGATCCGGGACGGAAAAAACGTGTACCTCAATACTCTCTTCTCTTCGAACGACATACCCGTCCCTGCTCAAACTAAAAATATAAGAATGTTTTCAAAAGTCAAGGAAATTCACAATTCCGTTATGTCGCACCGGTTTCGGGGCTCGATAAAAGGTCAATGTCTGAACTCCACCGACGTAAGCCTAGAGGTTGAAACTTGTCTGTAAAGTATGTGCCTTTCGGCTTTTCAGACGCTCTGCGTAATAGTCCCATGTTCAGAAGAAACGGCCGGGATCGATCCCGTATGTGTGGGCATCCAAAGAGGTGACAATCGTTCTGGCATACCGATTGGTCTTTCGGTCGAAGTCAGATAGGTCAACGATATCTCCGTCGATGGTTTCCCCTTCCCTGTTGGTGATCAGTTTCACCCGGGGCCGATCCAGAAGGGTCGGATCGGGGTTGCTCTCGGTGACAACGGCCAATTCTTTCGTATCGAGGACGACGAGAGAGCCTATGGGAAACAGGCCCACCATATTGATAAACACCTTGAGCAAAGCGGAGTCGAAATCGACGCCGCTCTGTTCAGCCATCTCCTTTAAGACAATGTCAGGCCTCTGGGGTTTCTGTCGATAGGGTCTCGAAGTGGTGGCGGCGTCAAAACAATCTGCTATCTCGATGATTTTGCTGAACAGATCTGGAGGGCGCTTCTTCCACAGTTTGGGATATCCGGTCATGTCATATTTCAGATGGTGCTCCAGAGTTGCCCTCAAGGCCCGAACAGGAACCGTCCCCAACCCCTTCATCTCCATAAACATTTCTGCACCGTGAAGCGGATGCTCCTCCACCAGCCGAAACTCCTCATCCGTCAGAGCTGAGGGTTTTTCGAGGATCTCCTGAGGAATGAGCAGTCTTCCCAAATCGTGAAAGATGGCTGCCAGACCAAGATCTCGCAGTTGTCCCCTCTCCAATCCCAACCTCTGGCCCAGGGCCAAAGAGAGAAGGCAGACGTTCAGGGAATGGTTTAAGGCGTAGCCCTCAAAATTCTTTATGGTTGTCAGGCCAATCATATACATTTCGTGATTGCCCATGAGATCGATCAGACCCTGAACCAACCTTCGCGTCCTCTTGGCGTGAACCTCTCTCCCTTCCTGAAAATCCTTCATGATCCCCTTCAAATTGTTTATGCTTTCAACGAACAGCCGTCTGGCCAGTCTCTTTGCCGTTTCGATCTCTCTGCTCTCCTCGACCAGCTTGGTCACCGAAATGTGTTCAATCCCCTCACTCGTAAGACGATCTTGAAACTGCTCAAAGTCCACCGACCCCTTCACTCTGGAAGCCATCATGTACAGAAACCTGGTGAACTCGTCGCTGCCCAGGTCCCTCGAAAAAGAGATGCTGGATATATTTTTGTCTTCCAGCATATCGATCACAAAGGTCACATTCCCGTAATGGACAAACTGAGTTATTATTTTCACCCGGTTCAAAAAGAGAGATTTTATGGATAGTTCCAAAGTGACCCTCTCTTCCGTCTCAAACAATCGCTTCAGAGTTCCCATCAGTGCGTCTCGCTGTCTGATGAAAGCCTCGTTGTTCGGCTCATAAATCTGAGCCACCTTGGCGGTCACAAAGAATTGATTGACAAATATTCTCCCGGTTTCGGCCAAAAGTCTTCTTTCGGATTCAGTCCTTGGCCGATCTGGGCGCACATCACCGTTTTCCCTCATCACCGAAACCTCTCTCCAAAAATTGCCCGGAGCACACTGTTACCGGTCATCCAACTCCCCGGCCCCTCGTAGAATGGCGGTGCAGGTCTCCCGGACCAGAGGGTTCCGGGAACGTATCTGCTCCCGGAGAGCGTCGAAGGCCTCTTGCGATCCGAACTTTCCCAGGCCCAGAGCGGCACAGACTCGGGTGTCGGTGTTTCGTCGAGGGAACAGCCAACTGCCTCTCTTCAACAATCTCCTGAGCAGGGGGAGCCCCTCTTCCATCCGGGAACCTCCCAGGTATTCAAGGAGCGCCTTCTTTTCGATAAAGGATCTCTTCTTAAAGTTTTTCTGTCGAGTCATAGTCAGAATAGACCTACCGGCAGTCAGTTCACCGCTGAGATCGAGACTTCTGGCGGCTGCAGTGCGAATGTCTGGATCGGGATCGTCCAGAAGCTGGATGAATACGGCGTTTGCCTCCTCCCCTCCAATCTTTCTCAGCGCATGAATGGTGTCGTACCGAAGTTTGGAATTCCGCTCCAGGGCGTGTGGTTTGAGGTAGGGAACAATCTTCCTGTCGCCGATATTTCCAACAATGGTCAGAAGCCCTCGGG
>JBHIER010000200.1:0-6496 GCA_046760705.1 bacterium | reverse complement strand
TTTTTCTTTCTTAAAGGGTGTTTCAATTCCTCCCTGAGGAATTCTCTTTTCTGACGATCCATTTTTCCTCTCCAGCACAAATAGTATATAAATATTTCAATTCCCCCTGAGGAATTCTCTTTTCTGACGCAATGAGGTTTTCAACTATGTTGAGGCCTTTCCTTAATTTCAATTCCTCCCTGAGGAATTCTCTTTTCTGACTAGCAGATGAATCGCTTACATCTTTTAAAGTTATTCTATTTCAATTCCTCCCTGAGGAATTCTCTTTTCTGACTTATTGAAGAGAAATCTCCTGAAAGAGTACTTGGCTTATTTCAATTCCTCCCTGAGGATTATAGACAATGGAAATCCCTGCTTTGTTCAGCTCCGTCAGATCATCATAAATCCGCTTCTCAGAAATTTTGAAATGTCGAGCCAGATCCTTTGGGCCCAAATCAGAACGAGCTCTGATGAGGGTGAGAAGCTCCAACAGCCTGGCCACTCGATGATAGACAGCCATCTTTTCTCTCAAGCAATCCCATAGACCTTCAAAATCCACCTGATGACAGACTCCACTCTATCGCCCTCAGGCAGGTCAACTGCCTTTTGGCATACCGGCGAGTGTGCTGCCACATCCGGCGGAGCAATGGTTTGGGCTGAAGGAAATCGTGTCCTTTCGCTCTTCCGTCAAAAATGTCCTCACCAGTCAGAACTTTTCGTCATATTTTGTCCAGAGGTGGTCGCCGAGGTCCCAACATTTCTTTACCACCTTTTCTCCCCATTTTATACTATAGTCCGTTAAGTAAGCTCTCGCCTTGAAGGGATCATTCTCATATAGTGCCAATGCTTCTTCTTCGATTTTTTTCTGGTTGGCAAGCAGTTCGGCTTGCAGCGGTTTCCAAACAGCATCCACGTCCTTTCGCATGTCGCCCCATCGTTGGGCGGCCAGTGTGCTGGCCCGATTGAAGGCCCACCAGGCCGACTCGCGGGTAAAGCCGTTCACTCGTCCAGGAGTTTTGAACGATTGGGGCACATCAGTAATGCCGCAATAAAGGGGCACGTAGATCGATGTGGCCACGTTATCCCAGGCCAGCCACACCACGCCGCCGATCTCATTGGGCAGCCAGTCGCGGGATTGGGTGATGGTGGCATACATAGTATACCAGCGGGCAATCGGACGCTCACCTCGCCAACCCCAACCACCATTGATTTTAAATATCTGGTTCATGTCATAAGGCATAAAGGGGTTAGCAAAAGGGGAGATCACCGTTTTTCCATCTTTGTCGGTCGAGGTGATATTCTTGACGAAATTGAAGTCAGTGCCCTCGAAGTAGTCATGAAAAATTGTGACCAGTTTTTCCATGGTGACCAGGGTATCCGGTTTTACAGAAAACGGATAATTCTCCGAGTTGGGATGCAGTTTCAGAGACGGTGCAACCAGATCCAATACACGCCACTCTCTGCGTCGCGTGGCAAATGTGGCACGGCCTCCGGGGTCGTAGGCATAGCAGAACTGGAAAGGCCCGGAGTCTGGGTTCCACCAACCGCTGTCCTGGGCCACTGTGAACACATTTTCGGAGGCCATGAAATAGTCCGGATCCCCTAAATCGATCTGTCGGATACGGCTGGCGTTGGCGCAGACGGAGACGTGGTCATCGGGCACGCGCTGTGCCGCCCACACGGAGCCCAGATTCCCCTTTCCAGGACCGACAATCTCCAAATGCCAGACTTCTCTTGTGTCGGCGATGGTTAAACATTCACCTTCGTCGATGTAACCGTATTCTTTCGTCAATTGGCCGGCTAACTGGATCGCCTCGCGGGCGGTCTTGCACCGTTCCATCATCAATTGAACAAGTCGCTGGCAATCGATGAGACCTCTGTCAGATTTCAATGTCTTACGGCCGCCAAAAGTCGATTCGCCAATGGCCAATTGGTGATCATTCATGCAGGGATAGGCGGTGTTAATGTAGCCGTAGGTCTGTTCTACTTGTGGAATCTCGCCAATGGGCACATGCTTATATGCCGGCATAGCTAACGAGTCATCATTGGTGCGTTTTAGTAAGGTCATCATAGCCCCTCTGGGGTGCTCTTTGGCCGGCACAATGTTCAGCCACGATCGGTTGCGATGACTATCGCAGGTATGGGATGTGGTGACCCAGCCACCGGTTGACGCCTTTTTGCCCACAGTAATGGTCGTACACCCGTCGGGACGGCCATCCACCCAGTCATCATTTGTGGCATGTTGCGCAAAAACACTACAATCCGAAAAAGGCAGAGAGACAAGAACTGCGGGCAACAACGCAAAAATTGTACAAAACATCTCAACCCATCTGTTTGTCATCCTTCTCTTCAACATGAATACCTCCTTTTCGTTCTTTTTCCCTACTCGCATCCGCTGTTCAGCCCCAAAATATGTGAAAAATTGCCAAAAGAGTCCACTCTGAGGGAGACCCTCTTGAAAAATACAGTGGATGAAATTATAGTATCAGCGTAAAAGATGCAACTTTATTTTGCTCTATCGCTTCCATTTTCGGACTTCGGCTCATGCACTCTTCGTTTCCGGTTCAATGCCACAGACCACACATAGCGAGTGATCAGGATGAGATATATCCCCCCACCTCCTCTGGCCTGTCTGCCCTGCTGAAAAAGGGGAACATTTTCCGGAGAAATGAAGTTTAATTTTGTAACAGGGGGTGAGATGTTCCACTTTTAAACAGGGAGGTGGAGATGATGAAGTCAAAATATCGGCTCACCTTTGGTGTGGTGTTGACCCTTCTTGCCTTTTCAATGCCTGTTGCTGGCCAGCTAAAGGATTGGGGGGAACCAGATGATGAGGGAGGGTGGTTGGGTGTCTCCATTCAGAATCTGACCACAGCTCTGAAAGAGGCCATGGACTATGACCGCGATGCGGGGGTTCTGGTCAACGATGTGGAGGAGGAGAGTCCGGCGCAAGAGGCAGGTATAAGAGAGGGTGACGTTATCATCGAATACGACGGAAGGCCCATTCGCAGTACAGGGAGCCTGATCCGTAAAGTCAGAGCCAGCGACCCCGGCGATGAGGTCAAGATCACAGTCGTTCGCAAAGGCAGAGAGAAGACGTTGACGGCGACGATCGGCCAGGCACCGAAGGGTGTCCGATCCTGGTATGAGCGGGAACGGCTAAGAAAACCTCGAGACTTGGAATTCCGGATGGAGCGAGAACAGGGATGGTTGGGTGTTCAACTGCAGGATTTGAACGATCAGTTGGGCGACTATTTCGGCGTCTCCGACGGTGAGGGGGCTCTCGTCACCCAAGTTATCGAGAACAGTCCAGCGGAGAAAGCAGGTCTGAAAGCCGGAGATGTGATTGTCTCATACGATGGGGATGATATTGAGGACTCAGAAGAACTGGTCGAGGCGGTGCGGGAGTCCGAGGTGGGGGAAAAGGTGGAGATTAAGGTGCTGCGAAACAAGCGGACCCGGACTTTCGATGTTGTCCTGGGTGAGACTCCCGAAGAGTTTCGAGACCCCAGATTCGAGATCTTCGGCCCCCCCTATCCTGAGGTTGATATTGACATTCGCCGTTTCGACGACTGTCTGCGGCGTTTCAAAGCTTTGGAGAGGGATTGGGGAGATAGGATGCGCGGCAGACTCCGGGTGTATGGAGAGTCCACGAAGGATGCATTGAGGGATCTCAAAAAACGCCTGGACAGACTGGAACGTGAGATGGAGAGATTGAAGGAGAGACTGTAGGTCGGGAGCTACCGTGAGCTCAAGCTCACCCAATGCTTCTTCACAGAGAGCCCGGCAATGAACAGCATTTGCTCGGGTGGGAGTTGGACTCCCACCCGAATCCTCTGTCACAGACGCCAAACCTGCGAGAGACTCTGTTCCAATCACGAATAAGCCACTCCTTTCCCGTCGGCCCTCTTAGCCACAACCTTCCGGTAGACCTCATTGGGCCATTTGCGGGTTCTGTCCACGGTCAAGATATCCCTCTCTATGATGATACCGAAAAGCCGCTCGTTCTCCTCAAGATAGGGCCGCAGGACGTTCCAGTCTGCCTGAGTAAAATCGACAAATTCGGCTCCATTGAGTTGATCTTTGGTCACGGTCCGATAAGGGTCGTTGATATAGCCGGCCCCACCGGAGGCCAGAGAGAAGAAGTTGGAGCCGGGGAATTTCTCTTCCAGACCTATGATCTCTCCGTAGACATTGACTCTCAGCCCATTGATTATCAGCCAACCGCCGTCCAGCTCCGGGCCAGCCATGAAACTTTCGGCGGCGTAATCGAGACAGGTCCCATTGATGATGGCTCTGATGGAGCCGACGGAGTTTATGAGCGGTCGACCGCCGGTGTTCCCGAACACATACGCCTCCCCTCCCTTGGCCCCATACAGAAAGGTCTGGCCTACATCCCCGTAGAGGATGATCTTGCCGGAGTTCAAGATCTGGCCCACCTGGTCCTGGGCGTCCCCGTGGATGTAAATCTCCGCCCCATCTAAACCCGATCCGATATAGTCCCCGGGGCTGCCGTAGACATCGATCCTCACCCCCGCAGACCTGGGCCCCAGACCACAACCTACGAACCGATCGCCTTTCAGGTTAAAGACTATGAAATTTTTGAATCCCCTTTCGTAGGCGGCGACGATCAGCCTGGCCACGGAGTCCTCACCCTCTGGGGGAAAAGCCTTCGAGTCTATGAGCAGAACTTGATTTTCTCTGTCAGCAAGGCCGAGACGATGTCGTGATTGGAAATCTATCAGACAGTATCGGCCGGCGGAGTTTGTCCCCAGCTTCGGGGTGGCCAGAAAAATCTCGCCCAGAGTGTGGTCGATCATGGCCAACAACCAGTTGCGCTTCACCTGGCCAATCCTATATCGCTTATCGCGGAGAAGAGTCAGAGCGTTAATGCAAATTTGTTTCGTCTCGTCGTCGGGCGATGAAATCCGCAGCAAAGCCCCGCAAAAATCTGAGAGGGCATCGTAGTCCCAAGATTGCATCTGGACGGTGGCGTGGTTGAACAACCCCACATCCCTCTCCTCTTCCATGAGCTTCTCAAGTTCTCTCTCCATGGAGACAGACGGGGACATCTTGATTTTTGCCCCGTGGGCCGGATCTCGGCACAGATCTGGTTCTTGGGGTGGGGTAACCTCGAACCCAAACTTGTTTGTGCACACAAGTTCTTTTTTCCCCTCACCCTTTACGGTAAAGACGAAAGCGCCCCCGTCGGTGTGGCTTCCGCCGCGGGAAATCCAGTACATATCGGCCACCGGGCATACTCTGCTGT
Source organism: bacterium (assembly GCA_046760705.1). Taxonomy (GTDB): domain Bacteria; phylum JBHIER01; genus JBHIER01. The sequence continues at coordinate 1,248 of JBHIER010000200.1, read as the reverse complement.
CGGCCGCCGACAAGCTTGCTAACAGAGCATCGATGGCTTGCTTTTCTGAAGCCACGGCACCGATTTTTATGGACCCGTCCAAGAGCGCGAAAACATGGGGGCGCAGCATGGAAGTGTCCGTGATCCCAATGAGCTGAAAACAGCCGACCTCAGGTAAGTTTCTGGCAATGATGAAAAACCAAGGGCCGTCAGGCGAACCATGAATATGGGCGGTCCTGATAGCCCGATAAAGGCGCTGCTTGGTCTTAGGCAAAAGCTCAAAATCGCGCTCGGTAGTGGGAGCGATGGCCTCGATCGTCTGCTCTAAGGGATACTCCAAAACTCTGTCGTAGAAGTCAAAAAGGAGAGCAGCCACCTCTGTGTCGGTCAGAAAAAGGGGATGAATGCCCCTCTGCTTGAGATACTCAACTACGGAATGATAGTTAGCGAAGTCGCCGTTGTGGACAAGAGCCTCGTTCAGTCCCACGAAAGGATGAGCCCCGCCGGGATGCCAGACCCGACCGCGGGTGGGATATCGTTGATGGCCTATCCAGACGTGGGCCTCCGTGTCTTCAAGCAGGTAATACTGCAGCAGTTGCTCCGCATATCCCACCCCTTTGAGCACCATCATGTTTTTGCCGTGGGAGAGCACAAAGGCCTTTTTATCGGCCAGGTTTGCATAGCATTTCTTACTAAGGGCAAAGGAGTTTTGATAGACGAACTGATCTTCCGCTTTGCCCGGATCCTGGAAACCCTTCTCCAAGGCGAAGGATTGAAGGACATCCGGTCTGACTCGACAGAAGTATCTCCATACTTTGGGCGGCTCTATCTCCAAGCCCTCAATATCATGATAATCCTCCACCGAGGGCTGGGCTTGGCAGTCGGCCATATCGAAGAAGGGCATAATATACTCCGCCTCGACTGCGGCTCGGCAGGCTGGATCGATGTAGCCGATCTGGAGGGCGTAATGGTCCTTGTGATCTGGGAAGCAGCCCACGGCGGCTATTCCGCCCCCCTTGCCGTTGCCGCGATTGTGCATCTGGACCAGAGGCCGGAGAAGATGGCGTCCGGCAATGGGCTCGTTGGCCGCAAAGCCGATGACCCCACAGCCACCCTCCAGCTCCCTTTTGGAACGATTTGAATGATCCATCTTCTTCTGTTTATCCCCTCTTTCGTTTCAACATTTCTCCTGGGAAGAGACGATCTCTCTCACCCTGTAGTGTAGGGGCTTGTCCCCGTATCATTTACGCCCACGGGGGGCTACACTCC
>JBHIER010000199.1:0-6521 GCA_046760705.1 bacterium | reverse complement strand
CTGACTTGGCAGTCGTTCCCAAAATAGAATGGGTCTTATCGGCTATGAGAATAGCGCCGATTTCGCCATAGACGCCAGCTTTCTTTGACAAAACAATAGGAACAACCCAGAGTTTCTTTGCATCAAGAGCTGCTCGTTCACGCAGAGGGCAATTGGGGCCAGGCCTCAGAAAGGAAGAAGAGACAGGTGCGTCAGTATCAGGGCCGAAGCCTAGTAGGGGACGGAGAGAGGAGAAAGGTCCCCCCGGGAGAAGCAGCCGGGGCAATAGTCTAAATTCAGCCTCACCGTGAGTTCATCAAACCCCTTTCAGTTCATCGACGGCATCCTTTTTGCCCACGACCACCAAGATGTCTCCTGCTTTCAGGGCGATGGTTGGATCGGGTACATCGGTCTCCCCGGCCCGGTCCCCGGTCCTCGATTTGACGGCCAAAACTGTAACTCTGTGCTTAGAGCGCAGCTCCAGCTCCCTCAGGGTCTTGCCAATGAAGGTCCGGGGCACCGGGACGAAATCTATCCTGTACTCGCTGGGCAATCGCACCAGATGCTTTTGCTCCTGCTCTTCGATCTGCCGCACAAACTTCATGACCATCACATCCTTGCGCAGGATCTCGCTGTCATAAAGATCGATAATATCTTTCCTCGATATGAGTCCGACAAGTTTGGGCGAACCTTCGCTCTCAATCACAGGGAGTTCTTCGTGTTCCAATCCACCGAACCGTCGCATACACTCGGCCAATGAGTTTTCAGGTGTCACTGTGGTCATTTTTCGCGTAGCTAAGTCTCTGGCAATGACCAACTTCCTGAGTTCCTGGTCGTGCAGCACATTTTTGACATCGTGGATGGAGACCATTCCGGTGAGAGTGGCCTCATCGTCTGTGACATAATAGAAGGGTTCATAGTTGTCCAGAAAGAGTCTGACGATCTCATCAAAGGGGGTGCTCTCTCTGATCGTAGGCACCTCTTTTCTCATCACATTTCCGACGGTGAAGGTTTGCATGACGGTCTCTTCGCGCCCCTGGTGGAGAGAGATGCCACGGCGACTCAGTTTCAGCGTGTAGATCGAATCTCGCTTCAGTTTCTGTGCCACGATGGTACTCAGGGTGCAGGCGATCATCACCGGCAGGATGATTTTGTAATCACCGGTGAGCTCAAAGAGGATAATGATAGCTGTAATTGGCGCGTGGGTTGTCCCCGCTACCACTGCTCCCATGCCCACCAGGGCATAGGCGCTACTGGGAGCAGTTATGGTGGGGAAAAGTTGATGCAGAAAGAAACCTAAGGCTCCAGCCATGACCGCTCCCATGAAGAGCGATGGGGCGAAAACTCCTCCTGACGCACCGGAACCCAGGGTGATATTGGTGGCCAATATCTTGGCAAAAACGAGGATCAGGAGAACGTACCACACTTCTTGGCCGGTCACGGTCAAATTGATGGTATCGTATCCGATGCCGTAAATGTGCGGGGCGAAGAAGAGCATGCACCCAATGAGAAGACCACCAAGCGAGGCCTTAAGATAATCGGGAATCTTTATTGAATCGAAAAGATCTTCGGTTTTATACAGAGTCACCGTAAAGGTGACGGCAGTCAATCCGGCTAAAAGACCGAGCACCCCGTAAAAGGGAATCTCCCAGATGCTAACTAAGGAGTATTCGGGGACGAGGAAGGTGGGATTGCTGCCGTAAAAGGCGCGGGATACAACAGTGGCCAACACAGACGACAGAACGATGGGACTGAAGGCAGAAATGGCAAAGTGGCCCAAAATGATTTCAAGGGCAAAGAACGCTCCGGCTACGGGGGCGTTAAAAGTAGCCGCAATGCCAGCCGCAGCACCACAGCCGACCAAGACGCGTAGTTTGTCGACAGGCAATTTGAGGATTTGCCCGACTGTCGAGCCCAATGCCGCGCCGATCTGAACGATGGGACCTTCTCTTCCGGTGGATCCACCCGAGGCAATGGTCACAGCCGTAGCCACAGATTTAACCGCCACCACCCGAGGTCGAATGGCGCCACCCTTTAAGGCTACCGCTTCCATCACATCAGGAACGCCGTGTCCCTTGGCCTCTTTGGCCAAAAAATAGCACATCGGCCCGACAATTAACCCACCAAGAGTTGGAAAGAGAAGCTTCTTGTACCAGGGAAGCTGCGAGACAACGTCGATCACCATTTCAATGCCCGGTGTTCCAAATAGCCATCCCTGAAAAATTGTGATCAACGTCCGCAACCCAACGGCCCCGAATCCACCCAAAATACCGACCACACAGGCGATGGCTATGATAAAAGCATATTCGCTGACCGCAAAATACTCTTTGATCCGAAATAGAATCCTTCTCGGATATGTTAAAACATTGACACCCATTTATATCCCCATCACCATGAGCAGGCTAGCCCCTGTGTGGGACGGTATTACACCGCCAGAACAGACAACAAAAGGGTGAGCATGACAAATTCTCCCAACATTGAATGCAAATCCCCCGTGTCTCACCTCTTCCAGAACTCAGGGAAAAAAAGAAGCAAAAGGGCATACATCTCCAATCGTCCCAGCAGCATACAGAGGCACAGTACCCATTTTCCCAAAAGGGGGACCGAAGCGTAGTTGGCAGCAGGGCCGACTTTACCCAACCCTGGCCCCACCCCTCCCAGGGTGGCTGCCACCGATGAAAGGGCGCTCACCATGTCGAGACCACAGATCATCATGAGCAATGAGCCGACGAAGAAAACGGAAAGATAAAGGAGTATGTAAAAGACGACCTTCTGGACGAGCCCATCGGCCACCGGGCGCCCATTGAACCAGAGACTGATGACCGCCTGGGGGTGAAGGAGTTTTCTCATCTCCCGGTATAGGGCCTTCCCCGCTATGAGAACCCTCATGTTTTTGATTGCCCCGGAGGTCGAACCAGGGCAAGCCCCGATAAACATGAGCATGAGCAGAAGAAACCTGGAGAAGGGCCTCCATGAGTCATAATCTGCCGTCACATACCCGGTGGTCGTGCTGAGGGAGATCACTTGAAAGGAGGCCTGCCTTAGGGCGCTCCCCCAGGGCTGGTGAAAGTCGATAGACAGATCGAGGAAGACTACGGTTATGGAGATGAGAATGAGGATGAGAAAAAAGCGCACATCTTCGTCGCGCAACAATGGTTTAATCTGGCCACGTAACGCTCTGAAATGGAGGGCAAAGTTGATCCCAGAGAGGAACATGAAGACCATGACTACGAGCTCTACGTACAGACTGTTGTAGGCAGCAATACTCCCCTTTCGAGGGGAGAAGCCACCCGTGGCCACAGTGCCAAAGGCAGTGCAGAGAGCATCAAAGATCGACAGTCGACCAAAGAGTAAAAAGGTAATCTCCAGAGTAGTGATCAACAGATAGACTCCGAACAGAGCCCTAGCTGTGTTCTGTATCCTGGGTCTTAATTTCTCCTGGCTGATATCGGACACACTGGCGTGATAGAGCTGCATCCCGCCGTGCCCCAGGACAGGGAAGATGGCCAATACCATAAGAATGATCCCGAGACCGCCGAGCCAATGGGTGAGGCTGCGCCAGACCAGTATACCCGGGCCTACACTGTCGAAATCGACGAGGACTGAAGATCCAGTGGTAGTGAAACCAGAGACAGATTCGAAGAGAGCATCAGTGAAGGAGGAAAATGTCCCGGAGAAAAGATAGGGCACAGTGCCGAAGAGCACAATCGTTATCCACCCGAAGGAGACGATGGCGAAGGCGTCCCGTATCCGCAATTCCCCCTCAGCTTTGAACGCCCTCCACAGAAGGAACCCCACAGAGATGGTGATGGTCATAGAGACCAGGATGGAAACTGCATCCCCTTCCCCATAATAGAGAGCAAAGGCCAAGGCAAGAGCCATAGAAAGGCCTAAAAAAACCAAAAGTATGCCCAGGATGTGAAGGACCGATTTAATATTCATTACTGCAGTTTTGCACTTCTTTTAGATTGAGCGCTTGTTTTCGACAGAAAAAGTGCTGGCATCAACCTTTCCTGCCTGCTTCACACAGGAAGGAGGCACAGAGTTATGAGGAATATACAATGTGCTGAGAGCTTTGTCAAGTTGACTTCTGCCTGCGAGGGCAGCTTTGCTCGTCCAAGCTGTCACCATTTTAAGGTGGTCCCACGCTCCCTGGCACACCCAAAGAGACCCTCAGCGCTGGCATACGACTCCTCGGGGCGATGGGCCATTTCTGCAACGTTTGTCGCTTTTCTGGCCTCTACCAGTGGGAGATGACAGATGTGGTCTGCGGTCTGTTCACTCTGCTTGGGAGGGTTTTGTTCCTTGGTGGAACGGGGCTGCTGTTTGCTCTCGATGAGATGCTGGTGGCCAAGTATGGCCGAGTTTAAGCAACGTTGCCATCTTTCAAATGAAAAGTGCAAAACTGCAAATAAATTTCAGACATCAGGAAGAAACTGAGCACATTTTTGTTGACAATTGAATATTCACAGTTTATATTAGTCAGCCCTTGTCAACCTTTCACTGAGGCATAAAGGATCAAGCCCGATGGGAAGATGTGCCATTTTTCTGGTCGTACTTTCTCTGTTGTGCGGATGTTCGTCCTCGCCAAGGTTTCTGAGCCCACGTGCTCACTCGGACGGGCCGATCTACGATGATCCGTCCGAGACTCTCGCTCTTCAGTCAGAACAGGTTGTGCCCGAGGAGCTTCGCCAGTTCGAATCCGATCTTGACCAGGCCGGGATGATCTTACAATTGGGCCTCGAGGCCAGAGGGATGGGGCGCTACGAGGAGGCCGAGAGATATTTGGATGAGGCAGCCCGGCTCCTTTGCGAACTGGACGTCGAGGAGGTGCCTGACAGTCTGCTCGCCCAAAGATACGACGATCTCCTTGAATCTCTGGTCCAGGAGTACTGCATCGTCCTCGCTCACGTCTCCGAAATCTCCGTGTCGAGCCCGGCCTGGGCCATATTGAACCGAATGGGCGAGTCGGCCGCGGAGACCAGCGGTCCGGCCTGCGGTCAATGGGTGTCAACCTTTTCCCAATTCTCCGACCAGTTCGATATGGAGATCGGGGTCAATGACCGGGTGGAAAAGAGTCTCTGCTTCTTCCTCAATCAGGGCCGCAGTGCCTTCCGTCTGTGGCTGGAGCGGTCCGGCCGTTATCTCGACATGCTCCGAACCATTCTCAAAGAGGAGGGGCTGCCCACCGATCTGGTCTATTTAGCCATGATCGAAAGCGGGTTCAATCCCAGGGCGTACTCGTACGCCCACGCAGCAGGTCTGTGGCAGTTCATCCGGGGTACGGGTCGGTTGTACGGCTTGGATGTGAATTGGTGGGTCGATGAGCGACGCGATCCGGTCAAATCGACCCGGGCCGCAGCCAAACACCTCAAAGAGCTCTACAGAGAGTTCGGCGATTGGAAGCTGGCCATCGCCGCTTACAACTGCGGCAAGGGCCGCCTCATGCGGGCCATCCGAAAGGCGGGCACCACCGACTTCTGGGCCCTTGACCTCCCCCGGCAAACGGAGAACCACATCCCCGCTTTCATGGCTGCGGCCATCATTTCAAAAAATCCCGATGCCTTCGGGTTTGAGAAGATCACCTATCAGGAACCGCTGGCCTACGACGAGGTTCCCATCGATCATTGCATCGATCTGAAAATCGCCGCCCAATGCGCCGCAGCCACCTATTCTGAGCTGAAGGAACTGAACCCGGAGCTGAGGCGGTGGTGTACCCCGCCCCAACGCGGCGGGTATCTGCTTAAAATCCCAAAAGATAAAAAGGCACAGTTTCTGAGGGCCTACGCCAAAATTCCTGACAGCAAAAAAGTATCGTGGCACCGGCACAAGATCCAAAAGGGCGAAACCCTGTCCAACATTGCCATAATGTACGGCATCTCTCAACAGGCCATCGTGGATGCCAATCGTATTCGAAATCGTCACCGTATTCGGGCCGGGAGATACCTCCTCATTCCCACGCCCTACGGGTCATCGGCCGTGGCCGCCAGACGCTCGAGGTCACACCAATCCCCAGCCTCTGGCCCCAAGGATGGAGCCATCCATGTCGTCAGAAGGGGCGACACCCTGTGGAAAATCGCCACCACCTACGGCACAACTGTGACCCAACTCCGCAAGTGGAACAGACTGAAAAGGACCAGCATCATCCATCCGGGGGACCGCCTCCTCGTCTCCACCCGCAAGGCTGAGCCCCTCTTGGCCAAGGTCCTTCTTCCCCGGTCCGCCGAGGCCAGCGAAGCAGGAAGTCGGGAGATTGTTTATACGGTGAAGAGAGGCGATACCCTCTGGGGCATCGCCCGAGCCCATAAGGTGACGATCAACCAAATACGCCGCTGGAATAAATTGGGCCGAAAATCGAAAATCTACCCCGGCGAGAAGTTTAAGATCCACATCCCATCATAGCACCGCTCCCGGTACGGAGGTACAGTCAATTCTGACGAAAACGGAGATTTGCGCAAGCGTATAAAAGAAAAGTGCCGGGGCGCAGAATCGAACTGCGGACACACGGATTTTCAGTCCGTTGCTCTACCGACTGAGCTACC
>JBHIER010000198.1:0-6548 GCA_046760705.1 bacterium | reverse complement strand
TGATGAGTTCGGCATTTCGGTGTCCATCAGCGGGGACTATGCCATCGTCGGGGCCCACGGTGACGATGATAATGGCGATGCATCCGGCTCGGCCTACATCTTCAAACGGAGTGGCACGAGCTGGAGCCAGCAGGCCAAGCTCACCGCCAGCGACGGAGCGGGAGGTGATGAGTTCGGCATTTCGGTGTCCATCAGCGGGGACTATGCCATCGTCGGGGCCAGGAGTGACGATGATAAGGGCAATGCATCCGGCTCGGCTTACATCTTCAAACGCAGTGGCACGAGCTGGAGCCAGCAGGCCAAGCTCACCGCCAGCGACGGTGCAGCATATGACTATTTCGGCTTATCGGTGTGCCTCAACGGGGATTTTGCCCTTATCGGGGCTTCTGGAGCTGGAGACGATCTCCAAGGCGCGGCATACATCTTCAAGCGCAATGCTGACGGAACGTGGCCCTCATCTGAGACTCAGAAGCTTCTTGCCAGCGACGGAGCGCAAGATGACAATTTCGGCTACTCGGTGGGCCTCAACGGCGAATTCGCCCTCATCGGGGCTTATAAAGACGATAACGCAAATGGCATTGATGCCGGTTCGGCGTATGTGCTTGAACTGATAGCATCACCTGCGGCGGTCACCGCCTCCGACGGCACGTTTGACAACCGCGTCCAGATCAAATGGAAAGATCGCTCCTTCTACGAGGACGGTTTCCGCATCTACCGCGACGACCAGGACCAACCCATCGCAGATCTGTCGCCCGATGTTCAGTCCTACGACGACTACGAAGCACAACCGGGGCGGTCTTACGAGTACTGCGTCGTGGCTTACAGCGATCTGTACGGCGAGTCCGATCGCGTCTGCGATTTCGGCCGGCGGCCACCGGACGGCAACATCACTGGCCGCATTGCCACCCGCGCCGGAGCCAGTGTGGAAGGTGTGTCCGTGTGCCTCGATCCGGCTCCGAACAAGGCCCTGCTCTTTGACGGGGTAGGCGGCCATGTGCGCATTGACAGCATGTCTCTGCCCGATAGCGCCATCACAGTTGAGCTCTGGATGAAGAGCAGCGATACCCAGAACGCAGGAACACCGTTCGCATATGGCACTGCCACGGACCCCGATGCAGTAGTACTTTACGATTATGGGGGTTTTGGGATTCTAGTCAACAACACTGGGTGGCTCACTGTTGTATCGGCGAATGACGGGGAGTGGCACCACATTGCATTCACCTGGCGCAGCTCCGATGGTCAGGTCATTTTATACAAAGACGGTGATGCTATGGGCGGGGGGAATATTGAGTCCGGGTTTTCAATCCCCCCAGACGGGGTGCTGATCCTCGGACAGGAGCAGGATTGTTTTGGAGGATGTTTCCAGGAGAGCCAAGCATTCCAGGGCGAGATGGACGATGTGCGGATCTGGAATGTGGTCCGCTCCGAGACACAGATCCAGGCTACCATGTACCGGCCGCTTTCGGGTGAAGAGGACGGCCTGGTGGGGTACTGGCCCCTCGACGGGGGCATCGGGCGTGTGACGGCGGACCTGACCGAAAACGCCAACTACGGCACGCTTGAGGACGGGGTGTACTGGACCGATGACGGGGCGGAGCTGGAGGTTTGTGCTGTCAGTGACCTGGAAGGCAACTACGTGCTTCCGAACCTCCGCTACGGCACGTCCACCACGTTCAGGGTCACCCCTTCCCTGGGTCCGCGCCAGTTTGAGCCGGCCTTCAAGATGATCACCCTGAACACGCAGAATCCAGTTCAGAATGAAGTCAGTTTCATCGACATCTCTTCCTTCGCAGTCTCGGGGGTTGTCAAGTTCAAGGAGATTTCCGGTATGCCACATTCGTGCTTCGCACCGAATGTGGAGATCCTGGTGGACGGCACGGTAGGTGGGACGACGGACAGGAACGGGAGATACTCGGTGGCAGCACAGGTCGGGGAGCACACCATCGAGCCCCGGCTTGGGGACCACACCTTTGATCCCCCATCGTTGGAGTTGAACGTTCAGGGGGACATTGGGGGGAAGAATTTCCTGAATACAACGATGCGCACGCTGTCCGGCCGCGTGGGTGGAGGGTGTGGGCTTTCCATCGGCACGGCCACCATCGAGATTCGCAGCGAGAACGAGTGTCTGGTGACAGATTTCCAGTCGGACGGGGACTATAACATCCCGCTGCCGCCGCAGAAGTACTTCGTGCGGCTGTCCGACATCGATCCGGACTCCGGGTTGGATAAGGCGGATATCCTGAAATTCTTCAACAACCTCGGAACACGGATGATAGACCTGACCAGTGCTGATACGACGCTCGATTTCATCTACCGCGCCCCGCTGAAGGTGGTGATCGAAGGCTTCCCCGATCCACCAACCTGTGCCGGCGGCAAGATGACATTGCCCGACGGCATCACGCAGATAGACGCCGTGCCAGTTCTGGAGCAGGGCCCCACCCCAGTACCGCTGACCATCAGGGTGTATGAGGACTATGGCAGTGGAGGACTGTGCCCGGTGGATACTGGCACGGTCACCATCTACGATGAGATCGTTGATGAGGAGGATACGCCGGTGGAGCTGCCGATCCAAGCCGGGGTGGCGCAGTATACAACCTATGCCAACACGCCTAATATTGCTGCCGGCCGGGTGGATGCAGAGGGCAAAAACCGTTCCTACCAGAAGGCCCTCACGGTTGTGGCCGAGGTGGAGGGCCAGGCCCCGGTAACCGAGATCGCCTGGGTGATTGTGGCCGGCCATCGGCCCCGCACGGCGACCTTCACGGCCGTTTCCGAGGGAATCCCGCTGCTCATTCTCCGCGACCCCCCGGGGGACGGATCCTACAGCTTTGTCGAAAAGGGGGAAACCTTCTGTAATACGATCTCCAAAATGCATATCGAATCTGCAACCTTGGGTTTCGAGCTAAGTCTCAAGGCCGGAATAAAGTTCGAAAAAGGGACCCCGTTTTTTTCGACTGAGAGTGAATCGTACGTTGAATTCAAACACGGTTTTGAAGTAGGAATAGAATTTACTGAAACTAATGAGGTGAGTATCTGTGCGACCACTACGGAACGATTCTCTACGTCTGGGGATGAAGCCTTTATCGGTGGCGATGGGGACGTTTATCTTGGTGTGGCCTTGAACCTGATCTTCGCCAAGACCGATGTGATCGAGGTCGAGAACTGTCAGGTGAAGAAGTCGGTGACAGTGGCCATGGGTGGGAATGGATTTGAAACCACCTACCTCTTCACCGAGGGCCTCATCCGGGATGTGCTCATTCCACAGTTGGTGGAGTTGGCGATCTTGGTGCCTGACAGTGCGGTGGTCTTCAACTTAGCGGCCAAGAACTGGCAAGACCATCTGGATCTGAACGACTCCCTGAAAACGGCGGCGACATTCAGGGAAAATCGCTCCTTCAGCGCGGGGGCCGACTACGAATACTCGCAAACGAGCGATACCACCGCCACTTTTATATGGTCTTTCAACGTTTTCACCAACGCCGAGGGATCCGTCGCAATGGGCTTTGAAGAAACAGGTGTAGGCGGTGAGGCAAAATTCTCTATTAAAATGGGCTATTCTTTCACACGCACCGTGACAGAGGCTCAGATACGAACACGAACGGTGGGCTATGCGCTCACAGACGACGACATCGGCGACTTTTTTACCGTGGATGTGAAGGATGATGCCATGTACGGTACGCCGGTGTTCGATCTGCGCAGCGGGACCAGTTGTTGCCCGTGGGAGCCCGGCACCCAAAAGCGCACCGATGCCACTGTAACCATCACTCCGCCGGCCCTGGTCGATGTGCCGCCAGACCAGCCAGCCGTCTTCACTCTGGGCCTGACCAATATGAGCGAGAGCGAGGAAGAGTGGGAGTACCATCTTCGCACGGTCAACACCAGCAACCCGGGCGGCGCTGTGATGAAAGTGAACGGCGCTCCCTTTGCCGGCGAAGCGATCTCTTTCTTCCTGTACCCATACCAGACACAGGAAGTGACCCTGACAGTGGAGCGCGGTCCGACGCGCTACAACTACGAGGGATTGGCTATTATGGTCACCTCTCCGTGTGAGTATGAGTACTGGGAGAACACGGGTGTGATGCAGATCGCCGACACGGCCTATTGTAACGTCCGCTTTGAAGCTCCCTGCAGCGACATTGTCCTCTTCCGGCCGCTTTCCGGCTGGAGCTTTAACAAGGAAGACCAGGACAACACAAATGATTCCTTGGAGCTGATCCTTGACGATTTTGAGAAGAAGATCAGCGAGGAGGATTATCTCGAAAAGATCGGCGCCGAATACCGGCCTCTGGACACGGATGTATGGTATCCCGTGCCCGGAGCTGAGACCGATAGCTCTGACCTGGAAGAAGGAAAAAGCGTCAGCGTCTTCTGGGACCTCTCTGCTGTGCTGGATGGAACGTACGAGCTGCGCGCCTTCACGGTGTGCAAAAAAGGCAATGGCTACTCCAGCATTGCGGTGGGCACCATTGACCGAGAGCCGCCCCAAGTCTTCGGCACGCCCCAGCCGGCCGACGGGATCCTCTCCTACGGCGAGGATATTTCCATCACATTCAACGAACCGATCAAGTGCAGCTCCATCGATCCGGACGACATCCTCCTGACGTTTACCGGCAGTAGTGGACAGATTGCGTATAACACGGTCTGTCACGGCCGCACGATCATCATCGAGCCAACTACTTACGCTACACTGGAAGACAGTCTGCTCACGGCCGAGGTTGATGGCATCCAGGACCTGCTGGGCAACCCGATGGCGGCGCCGGAGGAGTGGACCTTCACGGTCAAGCGAACCCAGTTTGCCTGGAGCCAGGACAGTATATCTATCATAGTGCCGTATGGCAACCCGGGCAGCTTCACTGCCACGCTGGTCAACGGGAAACCGGGATACATCCACTTTTATATTACCGACTGGCCGAACTGGTTCACTCCTGATATCACCGAGGGGGATTTTTTCGGTGAGGGGACCCAGGAGATTGTCTTCGCCGTGCAGGAGACTCTGGCGATTGGAATGTACACGGACACCGTTGTAGCCGAGGCGGGTTTAGACATAGCAGAGTTTACGGTCACCTGCAGCGTCGAGTGCAGACCGCCGGTCTGGAGCGTGAATCCCGGCGACTTCCTCCACACTATGAGCATCACGGCGGTGCTGTTCATACCCACAGAAGGGATCTCGTGTGATACGAACGATGTGGTTGCCGCCTACGTGGGCGATCAAATTCGCGGCGTCGCCCGGCTCCAGTATGTCCCTGAGCTGGACACCTGCCTGCTGTTTCTGACAGTGTACAGCAACCTTCCCAGCGGTGAGATGGTGCACTTCCGCGTGTGGGACGATTCCGACTGCAAACTCTACCCGACCACGAATGAGCTCTTAACGTTTGAGGCCGACAGCAGCGTCGGCAGCCCGACCGAGCCGTTGCAACTGACTGCCAATGTTGTTTATGTCCAGGAGCCTCAAACCATTGCGTTCAACGTGGGGTGGACCTGGTTCTCCACGTACATCATTTTCCAGGACATGACACCCACGGAGGTGCTTTCAGGTCTGAATCCTGCCGCCGGTGATCTGATCAAATCTCAGACCGAGTTCAGCCAGTTTGACCCCTACACAGGATGGGTCGGCACCCTCAGTCAACTGGACAACGAGTCCTGCTACATGGTCCAGCTCGCCGAGGGTGGCACCCTGATCCTCGTTGGTCCCCCGGCGGTGCCGTCGGTGACACCGATTCCAGTCTACAACGGTTGGAATTGGATCGGCTACTTACCTTGGGTTGCTCTCACGGTAGATGGAGCTCTCAGTGATTTGTCGCCTGGACTGCAGGACGGTGATGTGATCAAGAGTCAATATGGTTTCGCCCAGTATGAGTCCGGAGATTGGATCGGCAGTCTGCAATATATGGAGCCCGGTCTCGGCTACAAACTCAAGCTGGCCACGGCCGGGCCTGACAGTTTTTACTACCCAGACTCTTTAGGCTCGATCCTGCGGCCTGAAAGGAGTCCCGAACTTGCAGCCCTGACAAAAGCAACGAACGCCTCATCAAGGGGGGTGAAGGGTGCTGCAGGTGTGCAGGGTGGCCCGGACTGGTTCGTGGATCCCCATGCCTATCAATATAACATGACCGTAACCGGAGTCATTCGGATAAACGGAACGGAATCGAAGGACGAACGGGACCTCATCGGTGCCTTTGTGGACGGTGAGTGCCGCGGTGTGGTCCAGCCGCAGTATGTCGACCAGCTCAACCGTTACATTGTCTTTCTCATGGTTTACAGCAACGACGCCTCAGGCGAAAACGTGACCTTCAGGGTCTTCGATGCTGGGGATGATGTGATCCGTCCCGTGGATGAGACGTTGAGCTTCTCGGCCGACGCGACTTACGGCTCCGTGGCCGAGCCCTTCGTTTTCAACGCCGGGGGTATCCTCTCGATTGAGCTGAACCAGGAGCTGCCCACGAGCTATCATTTGGCCCAGAACTACCCGAACCCGTTCAACCCCACCACCACTATCAGCTACGCCATCCCCAGCAGAGAGCAGAGAGCAGAGAGCAGAGAGTATGCTC